>JBHHTZ010000018.1:0-18011 GCA_046753605.1 Anaerolineae bacterium | reverse complement strand
TGCCCAACGTCTTCGAAGTGCGCCGCGAAGTCGGTTGACGGAGATGGGAGTACTCCCATCCACTACAGCGTGGGGTGGGTTCTCCACTCCAAAGTCTGGGACATGTTCCTACGTGAGCCTGCGCTCGGCGAGCCGGCGCAGCACAGCAGCCGTGATCTCCCGTACCAATTCATCATCCCCGGACACAGACGGATCTGCCGGACGGATCGCTTGTAGATGTGCCACCGCCTCCTCCGGCAGATCAGAGACCGTACTTAACGAGGAGGCTGCTACCATGACTTTGGCCGCGTGCTCGACCCACTCCAGCCGCATGAGCGCCTGATAAATGTCCGCGCCGAACGTCAGCGCGCCGTGGCGGTCGAGTAGAATAGCATCGTAGTCCTGCACCAGGTCGCGTACGACATCGGCGCCTTCGGGGGTGCCGGGTGTAGCATAGGCCGCTGTGGGTATGCCTCCCAGGTGGTAGATCACTTCGGGCAGGACGCTCCGATCCAGGCGGATGCCGGCCACGGTACACGCAATGGCCATGGGTGGGTGCGCATGAATCACGGCCTGCACATCGGGCCGCCGGCGATAGGCTTCGAGGTGCATGTTTGTCTCGGATGACGGCTTCAGATGCTGCCGGTCAGGGTGGGTAGGCGGTATCAGCTCGCCCGCCAGATTGACTGTGAGCAGGCCATCAGGCTGCAAGAAACCCTTGTCGAAGCCACTGGGCGTGATGAGAATTGTTTCTTCATCAAGACGTGCGCTCAAGTTGCCGTCACTACCGGGCGCCAGACCTTGCGCCTTCATCCGGCGACCGGCTTCACAAATCGCTTCCCGAAGTGTAGATTCGCGCGTATGAGCAGAGTAGGTAGACATACCTGGAAGTTTAGCACAAGTCGCGAGCAATGTCACTTCAAGTATCGACTGCTGCAGTTGAGGGGCAAGGAGGAGGAATCAGCAATGGCCGTGTGGCATGAAGATGATGTTTTCTGGGAATCATGGGCTCCGCAGATGTTTACAGAGCGGCGATGGGAGATGGCCTCCGAGGAGGTCGATGCCGTCGTTCAACTCCTCGATCTGAGCCCTGGCACGCATGTCCTGGACCTGTGCTGCGGGCCGGGCCGGCACTCGCTGGAACTTGCCCGCCGAGGTTTCCAGGTCACAGGCGTCGATCGGACGCCGGCCTACCTGGAGCAGGCCCGCCGGCAGGCAACCGAGGAGGGGCTGGACATCGGGTTCGTTCAGGCGGACATGCGCGCCTTCAGCCGGCCCGAAACATTCGATGGCGCGATCAACCTGTTTACAGCGTTTGGCTACTTCGAGGACCCCGCCGAGGATTTGCGGGTCGTTCGGAACCTACACGCCTCGCTGAAGCCGGGAGGCCGGCTGGTGATGGAGATGATGGGCAAGGAAGTCCTGGCCCGCATCTTCCTTGAGTCCAACTGGCATGAGACTGACGACGGACTTCTCGTCCTGGAGAAGCGCAAGATTCGCAGCGGATGGGACTGGATTGACAACCGGTGGATCATCATCGACGGAGAGGAGCGCCGAGAGTTCGCGGTTGGGCACCGGCTCTATTCGGGGGCAGAGCTGGCGGCGCTGCTGCGACAGGCCGGCTTCAATGCGGTGACGCTGTATGGCAGGCTAGCCGGCGGGCCGTATGACCATACCGCACAGCGGCTGGCCGCCGTCGCGCAGAAAGCAGAGGAGCTATAGTTCTTCTTCCGAAAAAGATTCGACTCGTAGTAACGACTTATGATGATTGAAGAAATAATCGGGGTATCGCAACGACCAACTTCATCTCAGCCCACGCATATATGTCATTCCGAACCGAAGGTGAGGAATCCCTGAAACCGTACGTAAAAAGGCGGACTTCGCTGGGAAAGAAGCCAATCTTCTCTTCGAGGGTGGCGACTCACTTGCCAACGAGTCCCGTCCTTTCTTGCAAGGTAGCAGGGATTCCTCACTCCGCTAACGCTCCGTTCGGAATGACATATAAGTTGGTTCCCCGATTAGTTCTTCAAACTTCATCAGTCGTCCAGGGTGCTAAAACGACTGAAGTCGTTACTACTTTGACAATGGCACATTACCGTCTATGATGGGCGAAGGTCTCCTGACCGAGGCGAATCGGGCTCGGTCAGGAGACCTTCGGCGATCAAACAACGCTCTTTTGCGAAATGTGCCATTGTCAAGCTACGTACTACGAGTCAAGTCGTGAAAACTTCATCGACAGAAGCCTCGAAACCGGGCACGATCTGAGACTGGGCTGTCTCACCAGGCCCATATTTGCCCACCAGCAAGTAGGCGCCCTGCTCCAGCACGTACACCTCGATGGCGCCGGCGCGCGGGTCCACGATCCAGTACTCGGCGACACCTCCATCCTGGTACGCCTGCATCTTCTCCCCCCGGTCGTAGAGCCAGTTGCTGGGGGAAAGAACCTCCATGACCAGATCAGGCGACCCTTCCACGTAGTCTTCCTCGATGATCTCCAGCCGGCCTGCTCGGATGAAGAGGACATCGGGCTGGAGGGGAACCGGCTGGCTGGGCAGCCGGACACCAATAGGGGCCATGAGCACCTCGCCCAGGCGGTGCTCCTCAACGAAGTTGCCCAACTTACGAGCCAGGCGAAAAGATGCACGCTGATGTCGTGTTCGGGGTGGTGGGCTCATGTAAAGCACTCCATCAATCACTTCGTAGCGGTAACCGTCATCGGGGAGTTGCAGCCAGTCGTCATACGTCCACTGACCCTGGGGTGGGGGCCAGGGGCGTTCCGCCGTGGTCCTATCCTTCTGCATAGTCGAGGCCTGCACCATCCTCATCGCTCCTTCCGAAAATCCAGAATCGGATCTGCTAGGATTATATCATCCTGCGGTGGCGCGGTCAATTGTATCCTCGCTCTGCGGCGCGGGAAAGAGTTGTCACAACGCGCGGCGAGGTCTTCGCCTTCGGTCAGGAGACCTCGGCGATCGTGGCTCAGTCACAGACCCTCGGCGGCGGTATGGACCCGCTCCACCTTCACCTGGCCGGCCACGTTCAAGAACCACAACCATCCTTCCGGCTCCGTGCCGAGGAGCTGGCGGACAGCCTCCACGTACTGTTGGACTTGCGAGGTGTACTTGGCGACTTTGCCGGCCACCTCGTCCGCACGGAGCCGATCGGTCTTGAAGTCGACGATGTGCCAGCGGCCGGCGTGGTGGTACAACAAGTCGATCTGGCCGGCCTCCACCTGTCCGTCGCGTTCGATGGCATACGGGACCTCGTGAAACCGCCGCGCGCCGGCGATCTCGGCGTGGAGCGGATGGGCCTGGAATCGGGTGAGCAGCCGGCGCGCCTCGCGGAGCGTGGCGGTGATCTCCTCCTCGTCGGTCAGGCCAGACAGGAGGGCGTGGTGGCGCAGGAACTCGTCGAATCCTGCTCGATCCGGGAAGCGCCAGCGGTGCAGCGCCTCGTGTACCAACGTGCCGATCACCCAGGCCGGCCCACGGGGCTGCCGGGCCGTCGGCGCCACGCGCCACACCCTGGGCGGCGGTTCAGCCTCTCTCGCTCGCAGGTCCTCGTCGGCCGTCTCGATGGGCGGTGCGACTACCGGCTGGACGAGGGGTGGGGGAAACTGAATCGCATGATCGTGCGCCGGCAGTTCCTCCGGGGGGATGGCACTGGTCATCGAGGGAGCGTGATGGCTGGTGGTTCCAGCCGACATGGTGCAACCCACGGAGCAGCCGGCAACGTCAGCAAGCGCCACGACGACAGGCTTGTCAGGCATCTCCTCTACGCACACCTGGTCCAGCTCGATGACCTGACCCAATTGCTGCAACCAGCCACTGAGCCGGATCTGCCCTGGTGTCTTCTTCGCCTTGCTGACGCCCACGTGACCGCAGATCAGCAGCTTCTCTTTGGCGCGGGTGGCTGCCACGTACAACAGCCGGCGTTCCTCAGCGTCGTCCCGGTCCTGATTGTGCAGGCCGGCCAGCCGATGCACCACTGAGCGGCCGTCGTCCGCCTTGGGGTTCAGTACCGGCCCCAGCTCCTCGTCCAGCAGCAAGGGCGGCGCACTTCTGCGCGGCTTGCGAGCCGCGTCGGCTATGACGACCACCGGGAACTCCAGCCCCTTGGCCTTGTGGACGGTCATGAGTTGCACCGCGTCGCCGGCCTCGACCGGCGCTTCCCCCTCGCGTGCAGCGACATCGCGCAGCGTCTGAAGGTACTCCAGAAACTCACCGACGCTGACCAGCCGGCTGCTGTGGGCGTCGGCCAGGAGCTTGTCCACATTGCGGCGCGCTCGCTCGCCGGCGGCCGTCCGCGGCTCATCGCGGACCGACAGTCGCAGTATGGCGCGGTAGTTGGTGCGGTCCAGGAACTGTTTCAGCACCTGGGCAACCGGGGTGCGCCCGACGATCCGGTTCAGTTGCACCAGAATCGTGCGGGCGCGTTCGGCGTGCGCTCGGTTTCCATCGTCCAGCAGTGCGAGATCGCCGTTCAGCATCGCCCACAAGCTGCGTTTCGTCCCATCTTCGCCTCGGCGCAGGAGATAGAGCGCGCCGTCGGTCAGGGCGAAGGCCGGGGAGCGCAAAAGGCCGGCCAGCGCCCGGTCGTCAGTCGGGTCGGCGATGGCGCGCAGGGCGTTCAGCAGGTCGCGCACCTCCGGGCGGTCGTAGAAGCCGCGGCCGGCGACGGTGACAAAGGGGATGCCGGCCCGTTCGAGCGCGTCTTCGTAGACCGGGAAAGTGGTGGAGGCGCGGAAGAGCAGCCCGATGTCACCCCACTCGACTCGCTCCGCGTCGTGCAACTCCCGCAGCCGGCGAGCCAGCACGTCCGCTGCCGCCTGACGACCCTGGGGCACTGTGTCGCCCAGCCCAAGGCAGAATTCCACGTACGGCTCGCGCACCCCGTCAGCGGGTGTTGACCGATGCGCTCGCAGAGGCGCGAAGGGCACCAGATAGGGTCGGTCGACGTCTTCCTCGGTCTGCATAATCGGCGACAGCAGAGCGTTCATCTGCTGCAGCAGCGGCTCATGGGCGCGAAACGTGAGGTCGAGATCGACGACTTCGCCGCCGGCCTCTTCGATGTTGCGCTGTACCTGGCGGAAGACAGTGACGTCGGCATTACGGAAGCGATAGATGGACTGCTTGGCATCGCCCACGATGAACAGCCGGCCCGACCCCCTGCTCCCCGCTTCGGGGGGCTGTCCCCCTGGAAGCGGGTCTGGAGGCTCGCCCACCGCCGTTGCTTCGACAGAGGAGTATCCGCCAGTCTCCCCCGCTCCCCTGCTCCCGCGCTCCCCTGCTACCCTCCCCAGCCCGCACAGCGCGTAGACGATGCGCCGCTGGCGGTCGTTGGTGTCCTGGAACTCATCGACCAGCACGGCGCGCACCTCGGTTTGCCAGTAGGCCCGCACGTCGGGGTGGTTTTCCAGGAGTGCCAGGGCGCCGGCCTCCAGGTCGTCGAAATCCAGCGCCTGTCGCTGCGCCTTGGCCTCGGTGTAGGCGTTCAGGGCTTGCCGGAACACCGTTCGCAGATGGGGCAACGCCGCAGCAGCTCGCTGATCCAGCGACCAGTCAACTGGCTTATCCAGGAGATCTCCGACCGTGGAGTCGTAGCGGGATCGGAGCAGGGTGAGGGCCTGGCGTGGGATCTCGATGTCGGGCCAGTTGTCCTTGCGACCCTTGCGCAGTTGCATGGCCCACCGCGCCCTGGGCAACTGCGCCAGGAGCGTCGTCATGTCGGCGGCGTTCCAGGCCTCTGTGACAGCGCCCCAGGCGTCGAGGAAATCCACGATCACGTCGGCCAGCTTATCGCCGGCCAGCCGCGCCAGCGTCCCGTCGTCACGCAGCGTTTGCAGTTCGGCCACGGCGGAGTGGACAGTGGGGTGATCCAGGAACCTGGCAAGCTCGGCGCCCAATTCGGTCTGCCAGCGGGCCAGGGGATCGGGGCCGGCCACATCGAAGGCGGCTGCGGCATCCAGCCGATGATCCAGCAGAATCGCGACGGCCCGACGCAAGCCGTTCTCGGTGAGCAAGGAAAACAGGCCGGCTGCTGCGGGGTGATTGGCCGCCCACAGCAGGGCAGATTCCACAGCCTGGGCGCGCAGCGTCGCGGCTACACCCTCATCGAGGACTTCGAAGGCGGGATCGACGCCGGCCTCGGCCGGGTGGGTCCGCAGGATGGTAGCGCACAGGCTGTGGATGGTGCCGATGGGCGCCGCGTCCAGTTCGGCGTAGACTGTCTCCCATCGGCTGCGCTCGGTCCCCGCCAGCCTCTCGGTTAGCCACTGCTGAATGAGCCGGCGAATGCGGGTCCGCATCTCGCGGGCAGCCTTTTCGGTGAAGGTGATGGCGACGACGGAGCGGGGAGACAGGCCGTCTTCCATCAGGCGCACGTACCGCCCCACCAGAGCGCGCGTCTTCCCCGAGCCGGCGCCGGCCGTTACAGCGATGTCGGCGCCGTGCGTGGTGACAGCGCGGTGTTGGGCGTCGGTGAATGTCAGGAGCGAGAGAATTGAGTTCATTTGCGTATTGCGTCTGTGAGGGCGCACGAACGAGTTGTCAGGTGACCGGCACTTTTCTCGAGGATTTCGCCCTGCATAGGACAATCCTCGAAGTGCCGGTCACCTTTCCATGGCAAGTTGTTAGTGCATCCCGTCTGTGATACCAGCTTGACGGGCTGACCGTTTATGCTATAATTCTGCACAGAATTTTGTATGAAAGGAGTTGCAGATGCCCACTATACTCCCAGCGACCGAGATCCGAGAGCGTTTGAGCGCCATATTGGACCAGGTAGCATCAGATGACGAGCCGATATTCATCACCCGCCACGGCCGCGCTCAGGCTGTCTTGCTCGGCGTAGCGCAATACGAAGACCTGACCAAGGTCGCTTCCTCCGACTGGTATGTGCTGTCCCAGGCTTCGCTGGCTCGCGTCTGGGACCACCCGGATGAGGACGTCTACACCTGGGAAGATGGAGAACCCTTGTGAGTACCCGCTCCTGGTCTCCCCAACGTGGTGAAGTCGTGCTCGTTCGCTTTCCTTTCCTGGAGGCCGGCGGACGGGTGCAGGCAAAACCACGGCCTGCGGTGGTAGTCTCCGGCCGGGCGATCCATAAACGGACGGCCGACGTGTTGATCGTCGCTATCTCCTCGCGACCTGCTTCCCAACCGCTGCCCACTGATTACCAGATTCGCCACGGCACGCCTGAAGCCGGCGCAACTGGGCTCAAGAAAACCTCCTGGGTGAAAGTTTCCAACCTGGCTACTGTGCCAAGGTCCGCCGTCACCCGGCGGCTGGGACACCTGACGCCTGAAGTGCTGCAAGCTGTGGACGACCGCCTGCGGCTGGCTCTCGGGCTTGTCTGATTGGTTCACCATCCTCGTGGCTGGTAGCGCCAGCAGAAGTCGGCGGCGGAGCACCAGTTGGGGCAGCCTCCGTCTGGGGGCTTCGGTGGGAAGTGGCCCTGCCTCGCGCCGGCGGCAAAGGACAGCGCGTGCGCCACAGCCGTGCTCAGGGCGGCCTCGATACCTCCTTTGTAACGCTCCAGCTTCAGCGAACTGGGCCTGGCCGATCCGATGTGCCAGTACATGCCGGCGGCCGGCTCCCCCAGCCCCAGCACGTCGCGGGCTGCCAGGGCATACAGCGCCAGTTGCACGCGCTTCCCCGACGTCAGATCGCGGGCCGAGATTGGCGCAGAGCCGCTTTTGTAGTCGATGACCCGCAGTTGCCCGTCGCTGTTCACATCCACCCGGTCGATGTACCCGCGCAGCCGCAGCGTTGCGCCGTCAGCATCGCGCAGCTCCAGCGGGGGCGCGCCGTGCAGGCCGAAGGGCGGTTCGAAGTGGGCCGGCTCCCAGCCGTCGGAGGCTTCGACCAGAGCTGCGATGGTGGTCGCCAGGATACGTTCGTGTTCCGCCCGCTGCTGCGCCCACAGCGGGGTGGGGCGAAAGCCATAAGTCTCCGGCGCGGTGTCGAAGACCTGGCCGGCGATCTCGGGCAAGATGTTGGCCGGCGCTTCGCCCGTTTCCGCCGCCCGGCGAAACACAGATTCCAGGATGAAATGATACATGCTGCCCAGTTGTCGGACGTCGTAGCCGGCCTCCACCGGCTGGCGTGGCTCAAGCCCCAGGCCGTAGGCGGCGAAGAAGGCGTACGGGCACACGGCGTAGGTCTCCAGCCGGCTGGCGCTCCACGGACGCTGGGGGCCGTAGGATCGCGACAGGTGCGAGCGCAGGCTCGACAGATCGCCCTCGAAAGGTCCCTGAGCTTCGCCGGCCATGCGGGCGGCCAGCACCCCGGCCCCGGTCTGAACCGCCTGCCACTGCGGGTCCTCTGCCAACTGCCGGGCGTGTGCGTGAGCGGCCGGCACGGCATCGGGTCGTGCCAGGGCGCGGGCCATCGCCGAAAGGAACTCCGCCCAGGACGCGGCGTCCGGCGGCGGGAGAGGGTCTTCCGGTCGCACCGCACGGGGCTGAGCGCCGGTGAGGCGGCAGAGTTGCTCCCAGTAGGGTGAAGGCTCCCACGGCTGACCGTCTTCGGCCAGGTACGGGCGCGTGACCAGCAGTTGCTCCCGCGCGCGGGTGACGGCCTCGTAGAAGATGGTGACTTCGTCGCCCAGCAGACGTGGCTCCAGGTCTACGCCGGCCTTCTGCAACATCTCGCGGTCCGATTCGTGCAGCAGCGGGTCCTGTCGTGGAGCGCGGGGGAATTCGCCCTCAGACAATCCAAGCAGGGCGACAGCGCGGAAGGTGAGACCCCGCGCGGCCAGGACGGATGCGGCCAGCAGCGTTCCCTGGTTGCCCGGCGGAGGCGCACGGTAACTGGTGGCTTCGACAGCCCCCCGCAGCTCACGCCAGAACCGCTCGTATGAGATGGGCTGCGGTTCGCCCAGGGTGTATTCAGCGAAGACCAGGCTGCGCAACACATCTTTGAGACGTCTCAGGGCCGCCACGTCCCGCTCGGCGGTGGGGAGAGGTTGGACCCCCACCCCCGGCCCCTCCCCCAAACCTGGGGGAGAGGAGGAGTGCCTGTGTAGGCCGTAGCGGGCGCGCGCGACAATCCCTAGGCTGTTCTCTAACTTCCAGGACTGCTCGTCTGGCGTTAGATCGGGATCGTCGCCGATGAGGGTTTCGAGCCACGCCGTGTGGTCTCGAAACGTGCCGCGGGGCAGCGGGGTGAGGCGTGTGACGAAGACATCGAGTTTCGCTCGGAGAGCGGCCGCCGCCGGCCCGGTCGGCGCCTCCAGAACGGCCGCTTCGTCGCTGTCTTCGCCGGCGGCATCGTCTCGGTCAGATGGATCGGCATCGACTGTTGCCAGGCGGTCCAGCGCCTCTCGCCACTGGCTAAGGCCGGCGATCACCTGGCCGTGGCGCGCGGCGGCGTCCAGCAGATCGGCATCTTGCCGTGTGATCTGCTGGTTCGACCAGTCGAAGTATGGGCTGCGCCAGGCTTCCACGACCAGCCGCCTGGGCCAGTTGCGCAGGGGCAGGGCGAGAAGATCGAGCAGGGCAGCTACGGCGGGGTTCTCGTCCAGCCAGTCCCCCTGGATGGGCATCAGGGGGAGTCCGAACTCGGCTGCTGTTTCCTCAAGGAAAGGTCGATACGGTTCCAGGCTGCGGGCCAGGATGGCCATCTCGTGCAGCGGAATTCCGTAGTGAGCGTAGCGCGTTTTGAGCCAGCGGAGGGCGGCGCGCACCTCTTCGGTCCGGCTCGGTGTTTCCAGCAGGGCCAGCGCCCCGTCGGATGGCTCGGGGGCCGGCGGTGCAGCCTCGAAGAGACTCGCCTCCAGGTGCGCCAGCGGGGGAGCCAGGCGGACCCGCGCGTCCGGCAAAGGCTCGGCCTCCACGCCGAGGGCAGACTCCACGGCCGCGCGAGCGCGGGCGAATCGGCGGTGGGCCATGCGCGCCGGCTCTGCGCCGGTGAGGGTGATCAGAGTCTCCTGAGCCTGCGTCGCCAGCCGGCGCAGCACTTCCAGTTGGGTGGGGTTGAACTGGTCGAAGCCGTCCACGACCAGCAGTCGCCAACTGGCGCACAAATCGGGGAAGTCTTCCAAGCGCATGGCCGCCAGCCAGCCCTGGCCTTCGGCGTCCGCCCACGGCGACTCGTAGAACCACTTCTGGTAGCCCAGGTAGATGGCCGCCAGCTCTTCCAGGCGTGGGCCGCGCCCCTCGACAGCGTCCAGGAAGTTTTGCGACGTGGCGCGAGCGCGCTTGAGGTCCTGGATCATCGTGCGCAGGGCGCGCAAGAACCCCGGCTTGTCTCGGAGAGAGGCGTAGTAGTCCAGTTTGCCATCGGCATGAAGCTCGTCCACGATGTTCCGCAGCAGGCGATGGAGCACAGGCTCATCCAGGCGGGCCTTGGACTGGCCGGCCAGGGTCAGCAGTTCGGCGTAGAGGGTGTGGAAGGTGCCTGTCTGAACGCCGATGGCGCCGCCACGCTGGGCCAGCCGGCGGCGAACGGCCCGGGCCTCCGCAGCATCGGGCAGGACGACCCAGATGCGGGCCAGCGGGTCGTCGCGCCGGACCTGTTGGACGCGTTCGATGCAATGTTGGGTCTTGCCGGCGGCGGCCGGCGCGATGAGGAGACGAGTGTTCATGTTTGCCATCACCTTGACGGAGCACGCGCATCAGATTCTCGGGGGTTAGAAGATCAAGAAGCGCACCTGGTGTGAGGAAAGATCGAACCTCGGCCACTACCTGGTCCCAGGCTTGCACTTGCGTTTGCAGTCAAGTACGCGCACTTCACCGGTATCAGCCGGTGCTTTCAATCATCGGCTGTATCGCCGGCCAATTCGGCTATTCCGTTCATCCGCAGTCCTATACGCTAATCCGCTTCGCCGAAGGCAATCCGCTTGTCCTGAACCCGTCGAAGGGGTGACAGCCAAAGGAGATCAGGGCAACAGCGTCACCTGAGCCAGCCCCGTGACACCCGCCGGCCACACCCCCAGCACCAACACCCCCACCGCCGCCACCGCCACCGACAGGCCGAGCAGCCAGCCCACGGGGGCCGGCGCCGGCTGCTCCGTCGGCTCCGACATGTACATCAGCACTACGATGCGCAGATAGTAGTAGACGGACACGACGCTGTTGAGCACGCCGAACACGGCCAGCCAGATCAGGTTGGCATTCACGGCAGCGCGGAAGACGTAGAACTTGCCCACGAAGCCGCCGGTGGGGGGGAAGCCGGCCAGCGACAACATGAACAGCGCCATCGCCAGGGCCAGGGCCGGCTGCTTGACCGACAGGCCGCCGAAGTCGGAGATGTTCACGTACTCGCGGTCGCGCCGGCCCAGGGCCACGATAACCGCGAAAGCGCCCAGGTTCATCAGCGCGTACACCACCAGGTAGTACAGCGCCGCCGACAGCCCCTCGTTCGTGGCAGCAGCCACGGCAACCAGGACGTAGCCGGCATGGGCAATGCTGGAATAGGCCAGCATGCGTTTGATGTTGGTCTGCCAGATCGCCACCACGTTGCCCAACGTCATGGTGACAACGGCGAGAATAGCCAGGATCGGCACCCAATCGGTTTGGAGGCTGGGGAAGGCTTGGGTGAGGATGCGCAGGAGCGCCGCGAAACCGGCCGCCTTGGTGCCGGCGGCCATGAAACCCGTGATCGTCGTCGGCGCACCCTCGTATACATCGGGGGTCCACGTATGGAAGGGGGCCATGGCAATCTTGAAGCCGAATCCCACCAGGATCAGCCCCAGGCCCATCAGGAGCATCGGCGTGTGAAGCCCCTTTGAGGCGATGAAGCCGGCAATCGCCGCCAGGTTCGTCGCACCGGTCGCGCCGAACGTCAGCGCAATGCCATACAGCAGGAAGCCCGACGCAAAAGCCCCCAGCAAGAAGTATTTCAAAGCCGATTCCTCAGATCGCTCCTGGGGCCTCAGGAAGCCGGCCAGGACATACAAACTGATGGAGAACATCTCCAGCCCGAGGAACAGGACGATGAGGTCGGTGCCGGCGGCCATGAGCATCATGCCGGCGGTGGCAAACAGCACCAGGGCGTAATACTCACCGCGCTCCACCATCTGAATCGGCCGATACGCTACCGAGGTCAGCACCGTCAGCGCGGCGATGGCCACGAAGACGCCGGCCAGGAACAGTGCGAACCTGTCAGCGGTGGCCATTCCGCCAAAGCCAACAGTGCCTTGCATGGCCCACAGGCCAAAGATGGCGACGCTGGCCGCCGCGAGACCGCCCAGACTCAGCGCTGCCAGCCACTCGTTGCGGCCCTCGTCGATGAACAGGCCGGCGATGAGCACCAGCATGGCAGTGCTGACAATGGCGATTTCAGGTGCGATGACGAAAAGGTTGAGATTGGGCATAGGAATCCTCTGTATCAAGAATCGTCCCTCTCGGCTCTCAGTAACCAGTAATTAGTTATCAGTTATCAGTAATCAGTTATCAGTGGATCAGACTATCTGACTACTGATCGTAGCTACTCAGGCATGTCATTTCGACCGTAGGGAGAAATCCCTGTCATGTTGCTTCTGCTCAAAACTTGGCAGGCAAAGAAGAAGTTTTGTCCAGCCACCCCCTTCTTAATTGCTGCTCTGTAGGGATTTCTCGGCCTATGGCCTCGAAATGACATGAGGCTGAGTAGTTACTACTAATTACTGATTACTGATCACTGGTTACTGATCACTGGTGTAACACCGCTCTCGCGACAAAGAGCACATTCGCCGGCCTCTCCGCCAGGCGGCGCATGAAATACGGGTACCACTCGGTGCCATACGGCACGTACACACGCACGCGAAAGCCTGCGTCGGCCAAGCGCTGCTGCAGCTCGCGCCGCACGCCGTAGAGCATCTGGAACTCGAACTCCTCTGGCGCCACGCCGTTCCGCCGAACTGCCTCTTTCGCGGCTGCGATCATCTTCTCATCGTGGGTGGCGATGGCCGGCGCCACCCCGTGTTCACGCGCTGCGGGACCGAACAGAAGTTGCGTGAGCCGCACGTAGTTGCGGTCCACATCGGCCTTTTCGGGGAAGGCAATCTCCGGCGGCTCATCGTAGGCTCCTTTGCACAGCCGAACCCTGGCTCCGTACTGAATCAACCGTTCAATATCGGCTTCGCTTCGATACAGGTACGCCTGAATCACCACGCCGACGTTATCGAGGCCGGCCTCCCGCAGCCGATCGTAGATATCCAGCGTTCGCTGTGTGTAAGCCGACCCCTCCATGTCCATCCGCACGAAGTTACCGTACTGGCCGGCACGCTCCACAATCCGGCGGAGATTCTCGAAGGCCACGTCGTCGCCCAGGTCCAGCCCCAACTGCGTGAGCTTCAGCGAAACATTCGCGTCCACGCCTGTTCGATCAATCTCATCGAAGATATGAAAGTAGGTCTCTGTCGCCCGCTCCGCATCTTGCCGGCTTACGACATTCTCACCCAGATGATCCAGCGTGACCAACAGACCGCTCCCATTCAGCACGCGGATGACCTGGACCGCCTCGTCCAGCGTCTCGCCGGCCACGAACCGCCGCGCCATGTTCTCTGCGAACTCGAACCGCAGCGCCAGGTCCTTCAGTACCGGCTGCTCAGATAGGTACAGGAACGTGTGTCGTAACATCGTTTCTTGTTCAAGCCCGTCAAGGTCCTTCTTCCTCGTCGCCGAGTTCCAATAACCGAACATCCTCCAAATCAACCTCACGGCCGGCAGCTCGTTTTGAGGCCACCAGGTCCTCCCGTGAGACCACGTAAAACGTCTGACCCTGATACTCCATGCTTACTCGATCCTGCCACGCTTTCTCAAAGGTCAGACCTGGTGTCGATGTCTGCACATCAATCCGAACCCAATCATTGAAGACGGTAATCTCGTAAGTCAGCAATTCACTGGCTGTGATGAGTGCGGCGGTGCCCATCCTCGCGTCCAGGAACGCATCCAGCAACCGTTGGACGTTCTCCAGACTCGCCTCAATCAAAATGTCCAGGTCAAACGTGGCCCGTGGCACGCCGTGCAAGACAGCCGCAATGCCGCCAATGATGACGTATTTGACGTTATGCTTCTCTAAGGACGCGAATACGGCCTGCAATCGGTTGAGCACGCTTCTGCTCCACAATCTGCGGATTGTTGTCCAGGATCAGGTCTGTGAAAAAGCACAGCAGTTCCATTCGCTCTGAGAGCGGTAGTGACTGGAACCAGCGTGCTTTGGCTTCAGGTGTTTCCTCTCGTCGATCATGAGAGATCGTTTTGCTTATCATAACCCCTGTTTACCGTCGAAAAGGCCATCGGCGATCGCAAGCGAAGCAAGTTATGGCAAGCTGGCGATCTGCGGGCCCATCCCGCTCAGCAACGCCTGCACCGACGGCTGAATCACCCGCAAGAAAGGATCGGGGTACACGCCGATCACGATAATCAGAATCACCAGCGGCAGCAGGGTCAGCACTTCGCGGGCAGACAGGTCAACCAGCTTCTCATTCTCTGGATTCTTCAGCGGTCCAAAGAACGTCCGCTGGAACATCCACAGCAGATAGACCGCTGCCAGGATCACACCGATGGTCGCAAAGAAGGCGTATGTCATGTTTGCGCGAAAAGCGCCCACCAGGATCAGGAATTCGCTGACAAAGCCGTTCAAGCCTGGCAGGCCGGCTGATCCGAAAACGACGATGAGGGCCAGCGCGCCGTAGATCGGCATGACCTTCCACAATCCCCCGAAGTCACGCATCATCAACGTGTGCCGGCGCTCGTAGATCATGCCCACGATGAGGAACAACGCTCCGGTGCTCAGCCCGTGATTCACCATCTGCAGCACACCGCCGGCCAGCCCCTGGGTGTTCAGCGCGAAAACGCCCAGCATCACGAACCCCAGGTGGCTCACGCTGGAGTAGGCGACGAGACTCTTCACGTTGTCCTGGGCGAAGGCGACCATAGCCGCGTAGATGATGCCGATGATGGCCAGCACGACGATCCATGGCAGGAACCTCAGCGTCGCCTGGGGGAAGAAGGGCAGGCAGAACCGCAGGAAGCCGTAGGTCCCCATCTTCAGGAGCACGCCGGCCAGCAGCACCGAGCCGGCTGTCGGGGCCTCCACGTGGGCGTCCGGCAGCCAGGTGTGGAACGGGAACATCGGCACCTTGATGGCGAAGGCCAGCGCGAAGGCCAGGAACAGCCACGCCTGGGTGGCCGGCGCCAGGGCTACCTGCTGGAGGTCGCGCCAGTCGAAGGTGAACACGCCCGTGGCGCGATGGTTCAGGAAGGAGAGCACGACGATGGCAACCAGCATGAGGACGCTGCCGGCCATGGTGTACAGGATGAACTTCACCGTGGCATAGACCCGATTCTCGTGCCCCCACACGCCGATGAGGAAATACATCGGGATCAGTGCCGCCTCCCAGAACACGTAGAACAGGAACAGATCGAGCGCAGAGAACACGCCCAGCATGCCCGTCTCCATGATCAGCATGAAGGCCATGAACTCCTTCAGCCGGTCAGTGACGTTCCACGAGTAAAGCACGGCCACCAGCGTCAGCAGCGTGGAGAGCGGGATGAGCAACACGCTGATGCCGTCCACGGCCAGGAAGTAGTTGATGCCAAGTTGGGGGATCCAGGCCGCGCGCTCGGCGAACTGGAGGCCGGCCTGCGGCTGGAACTCGAAGAACAGCACGCCGCTCAGGATGAAATCCACGGCCGCCACGAACAGAGCGAAATACCGGATCAGGTCTCGGCTCTCCCGAGGCAGCAGAGCGATTACGATCGCGCCCGCGAGCGGTATGAAGATGATGAGTGATAGCAACGGAAAGCCAAATTGGTCCATTCAGGATACCTCAGATTGCCCACGAATGAATTCGCCGGCTGATACTGCGAAGTGCGTTGAAAACGCACTGATTTCGTGCTACATCAACCCTGGTATAACACGTTTATGAAGATTGAGAAAACAATCCGGTAACAGGGCATCGCTTCTCAGCCGGCGCCCGCTCACATGTCATTCCGAACGGAGCGTTAGCGGAGTGAGGAATCCCTGCTACCTTGCAAGAAAGGACAGGACTCGTTGGTAAGTGAATCACCACGCTCGAAGAGAAGATTGGCTTCTTCCCCAGCGAAATCCGCCTTCTTACGTACGGTCTCAGGGATTCCTCACTCCGCTAACGCTCCGTTCGGAATGACATGGGCTGGCGGGGTCGTTACCGGATTATTTTCTCAAGGTTCATTAACGCGTTTCGTAGTAGCCGGCGAGCAATTCATTGCTCGCCACTACCTACCGAAGCGCGAACCACGCCACAATAATCACCACACCCAACAGAAACGAGAGCGCGTAATTCCGCACATAGCCCGTCTGGACCTGTCGCAACTCACCGCCGGCCCAGCGCACCAGCCGGCCCACGCCATTCACCGCCGCGTCGATCACGCCATCATCAACCCTACGCCAGAACCAGTCCGATAGCCGTATGAACGGCGTCACAACGACCGTGTTGTAGAAATCTTCGACGTAGAACTTGTTTACGGACAGGCTGTACAGCGTCTCCAGTCCCTCCGCCGCTTCCTCTGGATTGATCACTCTGATAACATAGGTCAGGTATGCCAGGCCAATACCAGACAACACCACGATACTTGAGATCACCGCAAGCAGCAAGGTCGGGGGGCCACCACCTGCCTCCGCCACTGCTTCACCAGTCTCGAATACAGGCGCGAGGAAGCTCTGAACCCAGCCGTGTTCTACAGGTAGACCAAAGAGCAGGCCGGCAAGCAACGCCAAAGCGGCCAACACAATCAGCGGCCAGGTCATCACCGGCGGACTCTCGTGGGCCTGGTTCACTGCCCGATGGCGTGGTTCGCCAAAGAACATCAGGAACACCTGGCGGAAAGTGTAAAACGCCGTCAAGAACGCAGTAAACAGACCTACCATCCACAGCAGCACATGACCACGGCCAAATGCCTGAGCCAGAATCTCGTCCTTGCTGAAGAAACCGCTGGTCAGCGGAAAGCCCGACAGCGCCAGCGCGCCGGCGATGAACGTGAGCGCCGTCGTCCGAATCTTCGGGTAGAGCCCGCCCATGTAGCGCATGTCCTGCTCCGGCGGGATGCCGTCCAAGGCTTCGGGATGCTCCCCCGTTTCGTGGAAGCCATGTTCCATGGCGTGCATCACGCTGCCGGCCCCCATGAACAACAGCGCCTTGAAGAAGGCGTGGGTGAACAGGTGGAAGATGCCGGCGGTGTAGGCCGCCACCCCCACCCCCATGAACATGTAACCCAACTGGGAAATCGTCGAATACGCCAGCACGCGCTTTATGTCAAACTGTGTGATGGCGATGCTGGCGGCAAACAGCGCCGTCAACCCGCCGACCCAGGCCACCAGCGACTGGGTGAAGGGCGCCAGCTCAAACAGCACGTGGGTGCGGGCGATCATGTAGACGCCGGCTGTGACCATCGTCGCGGCATGGATCAGGGCCGAGACCGGTGTCGGGCCTTCCATGGCGTCGGGAAGCCAGACGTAGAGCGGCAGTTGGGCGCTCTTGCCGGTGGCGCCCAGGAACAGCAGCAGCGTGATGGCTGTGGCAGCGCTCATCGTGATCCCCAGAGGACTCACAGTGAGGCCGGCCAATACCTCCGGCGCGCGCTCAAACACCTGGGCGTAGTCCAGCGTGCCGAACACTGCGAAGATGAACATCACACCCAGCGCGAAGCCGAAGTCGCCGATGCGGTTGACGATGAAGGCCTTCTTGCCGGCCTGCGCCGGTGTGATCTTATCCGGGTCATCGTAGCGCTTGTCGTACAAGAATCCAATCAGCTGGTACGAGCACAACCCCACCAGCTCCCAACCGACGTACAGCAGCAGGAAGTTCGACGCCAGCACCAGCGTCAGCATCGAAGCGACGAACAGATTGAGATAGGCGAAGTAGCGCGGCCCACTCGCGTCGTGCTCCATGTAGCCGATGGAGTAGACGTGGATGAGGAACCCGACGCCGGAGACTACCAGGATCATCAGGGTGGACAGCGGGTCCACCAGCAGCGAGGCATCCACGACGAAGCTGCCGGCGGTGATCCAGGTGTACAGGTGTTGGACGAAGGCCGGCTCGCTCCCCGGCAGGGCGCGGAGGCCGGC
>JBHHTZ010000017.1:0-18119 GCA_046753605.1 Anaerolineae bacterium | reverse complement strand
TGAGGAAAACTTGTTCTGTTTGTTAAGAATTCCCTGCCTCAAGGAGTTCAGGGGGTGTTCAAGTTAGCATCCCGAGTAGCGCGAAACGACGTCCTGAGGCCCCTCCCGAGCCTGTCGAGGGGCTTGACGAAGGGCAGCGTTGAGCGCGTATCGAGGGGTGCGGCCCACGCGAGGGGACCTTGCTGACCCGCACCCCTCGATACGGCCTCGACTTCGTCTCGGCCTACTCGGGATGCTCATCCTGAGCTTGACGAGGGGCTAGCCTCGATCCCCCTGAACGGTTACATGAACGCAACTGCCACCGATTCCCCTTTGATCAGAGGGAAGCAATGGCAACAATCACACTGACCATTCCAGACGGATTGGCAAAGGAGTTGCGTACTCTCGATCCGGCAGTCCTGATTGGTGCCTGCTGAGGTGCTCTAATGACTGTGCTTACCCGTGTCGAGGTAGCTGAACGGATGACCTCCGAGGAGTTCTTCCGCTATGCACCCGAAAACCAAAAAGCCGAACTCATCGACGGAGTGATGATCGTACATTCTCCCCCGCTTGTTATCCACGAACGGTTGCAGGCGTTCTTGATGAGCCTGTTGCGTACCTACGTTGAAGATCATGATCTGGGTGAAGTTCTCGGATCCCGCACCCCTGTCGAACTGGGAATCGATCAAGCACCCGAACCGGACATCCTCTTTGTGGCGAAGGAACGGCTGGACATCATCCAGCGTAAAGGCGTCTTCGACGCACCTGATCTGGTGATCGAGATTCTCTCAGCCGGCACAGTACAGTACGACCGAGGCCCCAAGTTCTGGGCCTACGAACGGGCCGGCGTGCGCGAGTTGTGGCTCATCGACCCCTACGGGCCGGCCGGCACTGAGTTCTACCAACTGCAAGGCAATCGCTTCATCCCCGTCATGCCCGACGAGAAGGGCATTCTCCGCTCCGTGGCCGTGGCCGGCTTCTGGATTGACGTGGCCTGGCTGTGGCCCGAGGAACGCTTTATCCCCGTGCGGCAGGCACTGGCACAGATGGCTGCCGAATAGCCACGTATCGTTACTGCGAACTCCGAAGGTTTTTCTGAAGATCATCAATCCGATCTGCCTCGCCCCTACAATCTATCAGTCGCCGGCTGTTCGTAACGTTCGATCCAACTGCTCCAACGTGACAAGACTGAATTCATGCTCTCTGGCTGTGGCCCGGGCGGCTTCGGTAAAGCCGGCGCGACCAAAGAAGGCATAATGGACTTTCCACGCTGCTCCCTGGTTCGGCAAATTCGCCACCACTTTCGACATCTTGTCCTCAACGAGTTCCCGCAGAGACGCGCGACCCACGCGCCGAGTCCCCCACTTGCACTCGCCCAACAGTACAGCCCTCTCGCGCCAGTTGATAGCCGCCACGTCCACCTGAGCGTTTGCTGCCCAGTGGGACCCCACATCTTCCGGGCTGAAGGGAAGCCGACCGTTGCGGGCCTGCACCAATACCCACTCCCGGCTCAACTCCTCGAAGGCCGTCATCCCAACGAAAGCCCGTAATTGTGCCTTTACGTCGCTCCATACTGCGTCCATCAACTCTAGCTCAAGTGCCCGCTGGTTCGGAGCGACGAAGCGGAAGTAAAAGCGCAGATAGGGATCGAGCAAATGCCAACGCCCCTGCCGGCTCCGCTCGCGTCGCTCCGGGGGCAGCGTCACCGGCGTGCGGCGCTCAACCATGTACAGATCGGCCAGCCGTCCCAGATATGTACTCGCGTTCTGCTTGGGCAGGCCGGACGCCATTGCGATCTCATCCAGAGTGTGCCGGCCCTCCCCAATGGCATGTAGGATACTCAGGTAATTGCGCGGCTCCCGTACCTGATCCTGGAGCAAAAAGAGAGGATCGACGCGAAAGATCCCTGTGGGATGGAAGATGCGCCGGGTGATATTTTCAGCCAGACTCACCCTGTCGTCGAAGCGCTCCAGGTAGGCTGGGACGCCGCCCAGGATTGCGTAGACTGCCACTCGCTCGGCAACCGTGTAGCGGGGCAGGAACTCAGCAACAGTGGCGAAAGGTAGGGGTTTCAGGTGCAGGTGAGCGGAGAACCGCCCGTAAAGCGGAGCATGATACTGGAGCAACCGGGTCATCATGCCGATATGGCTGCCGGCCAACACCAGGAATATCCTGGTCTGCTTGAAGTGATGGTCCCAGGCGTTCTGGAGAACCGAAGCCAGGCCGGGTTCGGCTTCAGCAACGTAGGGGAATTCGTCCAGGATGAGAATGAGTTGTCGGTCTGCTGCGAGTTGAGCCGCCTGGGTCAGGGCCATTTCCCAGGTGGGGTACGTGAACTCGGCGTCGGCCGGTGTATCGGGATGAACTGCGTTGTAGATGGCCTGGGAAAACGATCGCAACTGGAGCGTTGGCGATAGTCGGTTGGCAACCCAGTAGACGAAGGGCACCCCACTCGTCTGAGCCCAGTGAAGCAACAAGGTTGTCTTTCCCACCCGCCGGCGCCCGTACAGGATGAGAAACTGTGGCCCAGGTTCGGCTGCCAGGCGATGCAGCTCAGCTAATTCCCGCCGCCGTCCAACAAAGTGTGTCATACCTGTCCTCCCAGTTCATAATAGGCTATGTCTTAGACACAGCCTATTATACACTTGCGTAATCGAGAGGTCAAGCGGCGTGCTGCTCATCGACGCTGGGGCACCGGTCTACCACGGCTGGCGCCAGTTGGCGACGACCAACGGCAGACGGGTCAGACAGCCCGGTTTCGACGCCGTGGTCATGATGTCCACCACATCGCCGATGCCGTTGCCGTTGGCGTCACCCACGCACTGCGACGCCGGCCACCCCACCTGCGCCGAATCGGCGTCCACCATCAGCGACGACACGTCCACCGCTTCAAAATCGGACCCCTTCACCTGGCGCAACTCCGGGACGAGGGCGTCGTTGTTCCAGCGCTCGTCCGGCGCGCCGGAGATGAACCAGGACGCGCCGTTGTCGGCCAGAATCATGCCATATTTCTTGAGCGCCTGCAAGATGACCTGCACCTCCGGCGAGAAGCCCGAGATGTCGAAGTCGGCGCGCAGGCGGAAGCGCTGGCCCATGGGCGGGTACTGCGAACCGGTGAGGCTGGATGCGAAGTGGCGCGCCGGCCAGATGTACTCCTGGCGGGTCTGCGGCGCGGTGACGCGAATCGCGTGACGGATTTCGCCCGCAGCCACCTCGTCGTAGCGCACCAGGCCGGCCAGGATGGGCAGGCCGGCAGCGTCGGCCGAGGTCCAGCCGGCAGTCCGCAGGGCGTTGGAGTTGAGGTCGAAGATGGCGCCGGAGCCGGCCTGCCAGCTACCGTCGGGCTGGGGCCAAGCGTTGTAAAGCTCGTACAACACGCAGTTATCGCGGTCCACGATCAGGACATGGCGGTCGCCGTCGCTGTTCGGACCGCCCTCGATGGGCGGGTTGGGTGGGATGGGGTAGGGGCCGGCGTCGCTCTCGTCGGCGTAGTCGAAGGTGACGGCCACCTTGGGCTGGGAGCCGGGCACGTCGGTGTAGGGGATGCCGATGGGGCTGCCGGAGTCGGGCGGCCAGTCGCCGGCGCCGAAGTCGGGGTGCAGGCCGGCGTTCGCTCCGATGGTGTTGATGTAGGCCGCCGAGTTGGGGTCCACAGGCAGCGTGTCCACCGGCGCGTTCCAGAT
The DNA here is from genome assembly GCA_046753605.1 of Anaerolineae bacterium. Classification (GTDB taxonomy): domain Bacteria; phylum Chloroflexota; class Anaerolineae; order Epilineales; family JAANWY01; genus JBHHTZ01. The sequence continues at coordinate 14,457 of JBHHTZ010000017.1, read as the reverse complement.
GTTGTCGGCCGGGAACACGGGGCAGCCGGCCACCTGGGGCCCTCCCTGAGATGGAGGTGGCGTCGCCGTCGGGGTGGGGGTGCTGGTTGGCGTGACGGTTGCGGTAGCCGTGGCAGTCGGCGTCAGCGTGGGCGTCGCCGTGCCCGAGGGTGGAGCCACGCCCTCGATAATGTCCGCCAGCTCCGCCCGCGCCGCCTCCCAGTCGTCGGGATCGATGGACCAACTGATGTCAGTGAGCACCCAGGTGGGGTCCCCCGGATAAGCGACGCCGTACTCCCACAAGACCGTGGGGACCATTTCGTTGACGATCTCGGCCGTGCGCGTCGGGTTCACCGCTGCTGCCAGGGTGAGGTAGTCCACATCCTGAATACCACGCCGCCACAGTTTCAGGCGCAGCGAGGCGAATGGGCCTGACAGGCCATAGCTCTCATTGGGGTAGCGCGTGTCCGTGCCGGGGTAGAAGAGCACGCCGTCACCGTTGAAGTAGTTCCAGCCGGCCCGCCCTCGCGTATTGCTGTCGTAGCTGTAACAGCCGAAGGTTTGGGCCTGCTGGAACAGGTTGGTGTAGGCCTTCGGGTCGTTGTAGCCATAGCACTGATAGTTGGTGTAGTAGGTAGACTCCCAGTAGAACCAGCGGTCGGCTCCGACCTTGTAGTGGCTCCAGGCTATTTCGCGCAGAGCCACGCCATCATCCTCGGTGGCGAAGGAGCCGGAGCCGGGCCGGCTGCCGTTGTACAGGAAGAAACGTTTGGTTGGATCGGCCCGCAGCGCAGCCAGCGCGTTCTCCCAGTCGGACGTGATGCCGAAGCCGGCGCCGCTGGTCGGGATGTCCAGGCTGGGCACGTTGGCCATGGCTTCGGGCAGGGGGATCGTCGCCATGGACATGAGACGCCGGCCCGGTCCGGGGTTGTTGTCCATCCACTGGGCCCACTGCTCCATCTGGGGGTAGTTGTCCGACTCGTCGATCAGGTAGAGGAAGTACTCGGTTGGTGTGGCGAAGGGGTGGGTGTCGAACCAGTTGACCCAGGCATCCGTGTTGGCCCACATGTCGGCCTGGCTGCCGCTCTGCCACGACCAACTGCCGTAGGTGCCGATGGAGAAGACGTTGTTGCCCACGCCCACGCCGGGGCCGTCGTAGCCCCTGGCTGGAGTGAACAGCGCGCCGCCCAGACGGTCGATCCAGGCCTCGTCCACGTCAGCCGGCGTGTCGAGGCTGCCGTCGATGAGGGAGAGCTTGTGGCGATGGGCGAGCTGAAAGTGGCGGTCGATGATCTTCAGCGACTCGGTGTAAGCAGCCGTGCCGGCATCGGGGTACGCCTGGCCCAGGTAGCGGTCGTTGACGTCTTCGAAGGTGTAGTAGACCATGGTGCGGGCGCTGGGCAGGTCGGGGAGCGTGAAATCGCGCACGCGCAGGCTGATGGGGACTTGCCAGGTGGTGACGCTGTTCTCGGTGATGTCAATGGCGCCGCTGTAGACGCCGGCCGGCGCTGTCTTCGGGATGTAGATGTCGCCCCAGATGGACTGGTTGGTGCCGGCGGTGATGGTGAAGGGGGCGTGGAGTTCCAGGGGCACGGCGATGTCGGGGTAGAACTTGTCGTGGCACGGCCGGTCCTGCCAGGTACCGGTGCCGCTGCCATTCTCATCATAATTGGGCCGGCGGCAGCGTTCCGGGATGTGGCGCTCGTCGTAGTCCTCGTATGCCAGATCGATGCTGAGCCCCTTGATTTGGAGATAGCGCACGTAGAAGAGCTCGATATTGCGGCCCACGTAGTTGAACAGGTCGTCGCCGCTGGCGGGGCGGGTGGTGATGCTGGCGCCGCCCGGGCCGGCCAGCGACGTGAGGCTGACCGCAACGTTCGTGGCGTTGGCGCTGGGGGCTTCCAGCACCAGGTTGAAACCCACCACTTCGTTGTGTGCGCCGAACAGCGAGATTTGCGTACCGTCCCACACAGAGTTGAGTACCGAGTTGGGGTTGTTGGTGGCGCGCAACTCGCTGCGCCAGACCTTGTCTCCGCCTTCGTTGGCCCAGATGTGGGCGATGTGGCCTCCGCCCGCCCTAGAGGGCACCCCCCTCCCCCACTCCCCAGTTTGGGAGGGGGGGGGGGGGGGCGGGGGGGTGGGGGGGGGGGGCGGGCCCCCCCCCCCCCCCCCCCCCCCCCCCCGTGGCCACACCGAACAGGCTGGCGTAGAAAACCACGACGATCACCACGCCAAGCGTTGCCGGGCCGAGCCTCTTCCGATCTTGTCGCATGGACCTGACCTCCCGATCTGGCTAACCAGGGGTGTATGTTCCCCATCCCACGTAATTATACTCGATGGTGAGCGTTTTTGCGGGGGAGTATGGAAAAAAGCGGTGAAATGTACTGCAACGACCGCCATCTGTATGTCGCCTCGCCCGATGATGAACTGCTAATGAACCCATTGACACTTATTCCCCTGAGCGGCCGTCACGCGCATCACATCCACAACGTCAACATCCCCATCCTGGTCCACATCATAGCGCAGGTCAGGCGGGGTACTTCGCCAGGCGGCCGCCACAAGCTGAAGGTCGGTCAGATCCACGTCAGCGTCACCATCCACATCGGCTGCGAGAGTGCACGGGCCGCTACACGTTTCCAAAGTCACGTCATCCAGGTCGAACCAGTTCGTGCTCTGGCTGTTGTTGCTGGCCTTGAACGAGATGCGAACCTGTTGGCCACGGGCGACACATAGCCAGCAGCCACTCACCGCCGGCTGCTGTCAACGCCGCCCAAGATGCAGCCGGCTCATCCATCCTTTGTGGAGAACCTCCCCCTGCTCGTCGATAATCAGGGGCAACCGCCGGCCCGCGATCCAGATAGACCGCCATGGAGCGTTGACCGAAAGCCAAAGGGTGACGAGCTTTCCACGGTGATGGTGGCCGCCCACAATGTCCGTCCCATCATACACATGCCTGGCAGTGCCGAAAAACCCAACCGTGTACACGTGCAACTGATGCGTTTCCTCGTCGAGCTCGATCCTGGCCACGTAGCATCGCCCGTAAAGCCACATCCCTGCGGCAAAGCCAACACCTAGCAAGGCCACCCCGATACCCCAGGCCAATCGCACGGTCAGGGGGGCCAGTACGCCACCATCCGCCGGATTCAGGCCATACGTCTGAGCCAGATGCACGCCGGCCCACATGCTCAGGGCCGCACATGCCAGGGAGAACAGCATGACCCCTCGAACTTTGATGAGCTGACGCCCGGCGTCGAACAGGGGGATCAGGGCCGGCGGCACTATCGCTCCCTCTTCGTGCGTCATGGCTTCTACCTCACCTCACTTTTCCAGGTAGCTACCGCAACCCTCTGCTTTGAGAGTTGGAGTGATCGGCTCCATCTCCCAGCCGGCGCTCCAGGTGATCCAGCAACTCCTGGAGGTCTCGGAAGAAAGCTGTCTCGCCGCTGCGCACGTGTTGCACCTGGCCGCGCCAGGGCGCAGGGGATGGTTGCTCGCGCCAGAACCGCACGATGAAAACTTCGCGAAACAGATGTGGTGTATCGGCCATCGGTTCACCGACGTGGCGCGGCCACCGGCTCTGCTTGCAGATCGTGCTGCTGAAACAGTTGCCGGCGCCGTTGATAGTCCAGCCCCTTGCTCCCCGGCTGGCCATAGCCGGCTGGATAGAGGTACGTACCCTGTTCGGCCGCCGGCTTCTCCTCTTCCACCGGAATGCGGTTCTGCTCCGCAAAGGGATCGTGACGAATGCCGGTGACTTGCCACGAGACTTTCGCGCCCGGTACACCGCCGGCGATCCTGAAACGATTATCCTGGACCTCCTGAGCGATGTACAGGCCAGGCATGGATGCCCCGATAGCCGTGAGTTGATAACGGAAATCCTGATTGAGCGCCTCGAACCAGCCCGGCAGTTGAACCCAGGCCTCGCCGTTGGCATCCAGCTTGGCCACACCGTCGTAGATGTTCTTCATGTCGGGTGATTCGACGAAAGAGTGGTAGAGATACTTGCGCGCTGGATCGAGGGGATGGTCAATCTTGAATGAACCGCCACCCTTGAACAGCAGGCCGGTCACACTAACGTCTCCGGCGAAGTAGCCGGCATAAGTCTGAAACCCGGTCCCTGTCGCGGCAACACCGTACACGCCTATTCCCTGCTTGCCATCACTGGCGCCGTAGACGCCCGTGTCCTGGGTGGCATAGCCGACTACGCCGGCGCCGAACATGCCGTCACTTCGACCGAAGACGCCGTTGACGCCACCGTTGATCAGGGTGTCAGTAATCGTAGCAATGCCAACCAGCCCCACCTCGCGACCTGTAACAATCGCGCCGGTCGTGTAACCTGTGGCCTGCACAGCAGGGAAGTTGGTGCCAGCAGTATTGGTGATGACCACCGTTGGACGCGACCCCGCATTCTCGAACCGTGCCGCACTCCCCAGGAGGCTGCTGGCATACAGCCCTGTGCCGCCGGAAGAGGTTGCTTTCACACCCGGCGAACCGTCGCCCCACAAGCCGACGCCACCACTGGCCGAGTTTTGCACTTTCAGGCCGAAGGCGCCTGAACCGCTCCACGTATCACCGAAATGGCCGCTCCAGGTGCCGGTTGGGCTGTTTACCTTCCACCGGGCAGCCACCCGCTGTAGGTCCTCTATGTTGATCTGGCCGTCCTGGCTCACATCGCAGTCAGGATAGTAGTTCGTGTCGCCGGCGGGACAGCCTCCGCCACCCTGGGCCCACACCAGCCCCTGCACGCCGGCCAGCAGCAGGATCACGGCTGTCAACAGAACTGCTCCACAAAGGGTTACTCTTCGCATCATTTTTCCATCTCCTTGCATAACTCCATCATTCCTCACAAAGGTGACCGGCACTTCCTCAAGCCCGTCGGAGGGCCAGTGACGGCGGCATTACGGCCAGAACAGGCATGCCAAACACAGTTCCGAAGTGCCGGTCACCTGATCCTGCTCTCACTGCGTAAGTCCTGTCACTGAGGTGTCAGGCGATCAGGGGAATGTGCGACGCCAGTTGGCCGCTGCGCTGGCCAGATCATCGACATCCACATCGCCGTCCCCATCAACGTCGGCCCAGGCAGGGAACGATGTCATACCGAAATAGGCCGCGATCTTCATGAGGTCCACTGTGTTGATGGTCAGGTTACAGTCCGCATCGCCGGCGGGGCACAATACCTCCATCTCCAGCGGCACATTGACCCGTGAGCGGCCCATGGCGCTGCTGTCGATGGTCAATTTACCCCGGTAGCGCGGCGGATTGGTGGCGTGGATGCTGGTGGGTGGCGCAATGTTGCTGTCCAGTTGCAATTCCACCTGCCAGTCCACCCCGCCCTGCACGATGGGACACGAGGCATTGTTGTCGAAAGTGATGGGCGGGATGGTATCACCCTCCGTGGCCGGCAGTGTGACGGAGCAAACGTGGCTGAACCAACCCGGGTTACGCCAGCTCTCATCCAGGATGCCCAGCGCGTTGGCCACCAACGCGTCCAGGTCCTTGCCCCAATCCCCATCCTCGAAAGAGGCGTTGATGGCGATCACCTGGGGGCCGACGCCAGGCTGGAAACTGCGGCTGGCTGCCAGCACCTCGCCGTCCGACCACCGGGCGTGGACCTGACCGTCCGGCGTGGGCACGGCATCGTAATGATTGCTCGTGGTGATGTCTGTCACGCCGGCGAACAGTGGGTCGGTCGGATCGGTGACGACGCCGAGGTTGGCCCCACCCTGCGGCGTGCCGGTGCTCTTGAGTGGTGAGTAGTCCTCCGCCAGCCACCGGCCGCCCAATTCGCCGGCAATGACGGCGTTGCCGCCCAGGAGGACCGTGCCGCCCATGTCCACAAAGTCGGCCAGCATGTCGCCGACGGCGTTCGGGTCTGCCAGCGGATTGTCGTTCCAGATGATGATGACGTCGTTGTCCAGCAACTGGTCCTGGGTGTAGGTACCACCCGTGAAGCAATCGCCCAGGCCGGTCGCGATCTGGCAGACCCGGCTGACGACGCGGGATGGGTCCAGCGGGCCGGCGGCGGTGGTGCTCGCCGCCGCCGGGCTGGGCAGATCGCCCACGTTGTACGGCGCCAGCAAGGTCGGCACTCCACCGATCTTGTCCGTGAGGAGCGCGACATGGGTGGGCCCGTTGTTGATCTCCACCTGCAACCCGCCGACCAGTGGATTGGTGATGGTGAAGGTGTCCGTGAATGTCTCGGTGTAATGGAGGCTGACGCTCTGCGCCGTGGCTGTGGTCTGGATATCGACGGGTGAACACTCCCAGTCTACAATGCGCTTCAGCATATCTTCGAATGCCGATGTGGGCAGCCCATCCAGGCCGAAAGCGAAGAAGGCAGCACATCCCCGACCGTAGCCGTGGGTCAAAGCGGTCGGTTGTTCGTTCTCATCGACCAGGTTGACAGCGGCATCCGGGGCGGGATGGACCACGTCGGCGGCCGGCGGGTAGATGGGCGCGTAGGTATGGGTGCCGTACTCGTGGCCCAGCGGCGAGGCACGCAGACCGCGCATGGTCGTGCCGGCGGCATCGTCGGCGTACCCGTCGGCGCCCAGCACCTCTTTGCCGAAGGCAGATAGCCCGAAAGTGCTCAGGTAGCCCTGGCTGATGAGTGCAAAGACATTGCCCTCCCGGGCCTCCAGGAATTTCCTGGCCTGTGTTTCCTCGTAACCATCCAGCGGGCCGTTCCCGGTCGAGGGATTGAACTGGTCATCGCCGGTGAACCAGATCACTTTTTCATATTGGGCCATAGCCTCTGCACTGGGGGATCCGTCAATGGCGGTGTTCCACACATTGTACGCCACGCCCAGGTTGTCCAGGGCCGCCACGTACTGGTCGCGCACCGGGAAGTAGCCCTCGCGTTGCAGGTCATCCATGTCGTTGACCAGCAACACCGGTGGCAGATTCAGGTCACCGCAGTAGAAGCTCTGGCGTTGGATGCGCCGGACGTAGACGCCGGCCCGGTTCTGGCCCATAGCGTCTACTTTGACGTTGGACGCCCCTTCAGGGAAATACATCGGGTCGGAACAGTACACCCCATCACCATCCGGATCGGTGAGTGTGCGTTGGCCATCGCGGGTGTTCACCTGTAGATAGATGAACTCGAACCCCCCCTGGATATTGCCCTCTTTGTCGCTGAAGCTGATGCAGATCTTGTCGGGCACGGTGGGCCGGCACTGTCCCAGGCTGGGGGTGAAGACGTGCAGCTCGGTATCCGCCGGTCCCTCGACCACGGCCAGGAACTCGGTCGAGATGCCGCCTGTGTTCTTGAGGTGCATCTTCCAGGTCCCGCTGGCCGGCGCGGTCATCCGGAACCGCTTGCTGGTGCTGTCGGTGCGGATATCGGCGTCGGGATCGCCCCCGGCAACCAACGTCCCATCCGGGCGTTCCAAATCGAAGCTCAGGCTGGTGCCGGAATCGGCCCAGTTCACGGTGAAGACCAGGAAAGACGTGCTTTCGTCGATGGGGATGTTCACCGTGGTGGTAGCACTGCTGCTGAGAGTGCCGGCGGCCTCGAAGAGGCGCTGGTAGTCACGGAAGTGGTTGGAGATGAACTGATACACGTCCGCCAGCCGGTTTTCCACCCGCGTGGCGATGCTGACATCGGCGGTGGTGGCAGTGGTGCCGGCCGGGGTGTGAACCGCTGTGGTGCTGGATGCGGTCGTACTGCCAACTCCGGTGGGGACGTAGTGGAACTGGCCGTTGTGGCGGTTGGCGATCTTGGCCATCAACGCCTGATCCGCATGAGGACCAAAGGCCACCGTATCCACCAGGACACCCACGGGGATGTTCTTCTTCATGTCGTTCCACAGGGGTGCCTGGTTCTCCTTCCCGTCCGAGAGCAGCGCGATGTACCTGGAACGGGCGTCGGCCTTGATCTGGTCGTAGCCCATTTGCAGGCCCTGGCCGATAGCCGTCCAGCCGCCGGCTGAGAGGGGGGTGATGTTGCCGGCCATGGCCGCCTGGTCGCCGGCGTTGACTGTCAGCAGGGCCTGCACCAGGCTGGCGTTGGTGTTGAACTTGGTGATGGACACGCCGTCGCCGATCTCGCTCATGTAGACGAAGGTGCGCCCTGAATTCCTGGCGGCCTCCATCTTGTTGTCATCCGACATGGAACCGGAGGTGTCGATGACGATGGACATTGCCTTGGGTGGGGTGGCGCTGTTGGTGTATTCCACGGCGTTGGACTCGGTCTGGGTCAGGGCACCCGTGAAGTTGACCGCGAAGTCGTAGCGGCCGGCCGCTGCCTGGCCCGGCGGTCGGATCACCAGGTGGTACTCGTTACCGACGGGGCCACGGTAGATCACATCGCCGCCATGCGACCCGCTGACCTGCCGGCCCCCCACGAACAACCCCAGGCTGGCTGAGCTGCTAAGCTGTGTTGCCAGGTTGGTGGAAGGCCGATACCCATCGCTGACATCCAGGCGTACCAGGAAGGTGCTGGGGCCGTTGAACCAGCCGGCGTTGGCCACGGCGGTGGTCAGGGGATAGCGGATGTTGAAGCTCCACGGGTTGTGGGACGCTGCCAGGCCGTAGGTCTGTGGGGCCTGGGGTAACGTCGTGCCGCGCACTTCGATGGTCCACCAGCCGGCGGTTGGGTTGGCGACCGTCACCTGCTCCTGATTGTTGCGGTTGTCGTTGCCGCGCACGGGGGCATTGTTCGGCTGGGCTGGATTCAGCACCCAGGGTTGCCAGGTGGTACCACCGCCTGGCTCGATGAGGCGCAGGTCCAGGTCGTTGACCAATCCCGTGGCTGCAAGCGCCGTGCCGGCCGCGTCATCCCAGGCCAGGCTGACCCGAAGGGGCAAGATATTCGTGACGGGAATGTTGATGTAATAGCGATGCACTTCGCCATTGGAGGTCAGCGTCCCCTCGACGAAACGGTTTTCGCGGATGGTGTCCACGGCAGCCTGGGCATCCACACGGCCATAGCCGGTCTGAAAGTCGGGGCCGGGTGCGGCTGCGGCGTTGGGATCAACGGCGGTGTTCATCAGGATCGCCTTGACGGTGGCCGGCAACAGGTTGTTGGTCGTGTTGTACGAGTTGTGGAACTGCTCCAGCATGAGCGCCGCGATGCCGGCCACAGCCGGGGTGGCCATGCTGGTGCCGCTCATGGTGTCGTAGGGCCAGCAGTAGTCGTCGCCGTTATTCGGATTGGTCGGGTTGTTGATGCAGTTACGGTTAACGTCGTCGATGAGGAGATTGGGGATGGTAGACAGGACGTTGACCCCAGGCGCGGAGACAATCGGTTTGAGCCGGCCATCGTCGGTGGGTCCCCATCCGCTGAAGTTGGCGCTGTTGTCGTTGTTCCGGTTGGTGGCGCCGACGTGGATCGGGTTCTTGGCGTTGGCCGGCGGCGCTGTCGTGTTGAACTGGTTGCCACATCGACCATCGCTGCGTTCGTTGCCGTTGGCCCAGGTTGTGATCAGGGGGCTACCCAGGCTACCGCGCACGATGTTATCCAGCAATTGAGAGGTGGTATTGTAGTCGCCCTCGCGGTTGCAGTTGAAAACACCAACAGGCTGGCCGGCGTTGATGCGGGTTCGGCCATTACTGGCCAGATTGGTCCCCAGCGAGACTGTGGCGATATCGGCCCCCTTCTTGAGCGCCTTCCGGAAATCGGCCTGTATGTCGCCCGTATTGTCGTACAGGAAGAGGTTTTTCCCATCATCTTCGTAGCCGTAGGTGATCAGGTTGGCGTTGGGGGCCATGCCGCGATTGTTGAGCACGCTGGAGGGATCGCCGGAGCCGTTGCCCAGCACAGTGCCGGCCACGTGAGAGGAATGGTCAGCGACACTGGTGGTATCCTGGTCGACGATACGCCCATTGTAGTCGGGATGGCTGGCACGCCCTACGTCGAAGACCAGCACCGTGATGCCGTTGCCGCTCAGGTTGTAGGGCGCGACGTTCTGAATGTTGTCCACATGGGTGCGGTTGCGCGTGTTGGCATTGGTGGGAGTCAGGGCCGGCATGGGCAACTCAAGCCAGAGCACTTCGTCTTCCTGGCTCAGGGCTGGGACATCGGCCCGGTCCAGCTCGGCCATGAGCAGGTTGATGGCGCTGGCCTCGCCGGTGATGCGAGCGCTGTATTTCTCCAGGAGCTCGCGCCCGGCATCCAGGCTCACGTCGGCGTGGAACTGCACCCCCACGGCGATCTGGTCACCGAACTCGGGATCGGGGGGGCCGGCCAGGTATTCGGCCAGCGCCGGGTCCAGCTTGTCGGCAGGCAACAGCGCCCCGATCCAGGTGATGCTGTGTTGGCCGGCGAGGGACCGCAGGGGGCCGGCCTGCGCGGGATCGATGCGCGCCACCCACGCCTGGTGGGGGATGTATGCCTGCAGGTGAATGCCACGCCTGGCGAGGGCTGCCTTCTCGTCAGGATCGGGCACGTGGTCCAACTGAATCAGGACGTGGAACCCGTCACCTTTCGCGGCTGTCTCTGCCTCGGCGGCGAGTAAGGCCGGCTCTGTCGCTACATCCAGCCCGGGTTCGGGCGTCACTGTGCGCGCTTTGAGCAGGATGGCCGGCAGTTCTGCCGGCGACGCGGCTCCCACCGGACCGGGGGCCGGCATTTCTCCAACCAGGAGGAGCCCGACGGTAACAATGGCAAGGAGAAGTTGGACGATACGGAATCTGCGAAAGCGAACCATAAGTGATGCCTCCTTGATGAATTTCAGGGCAGGTCGTTGTGTTTGTCTTGTGAATCTCAGATATTTCTCCAGATTACGCGGCCTCTGCCAGCAATGCAGCAGGATCGACGCAACGGTAACCGTAACCTCGCACCGTTTGAATGTAGCGCGGCGTTGAAGCATCGTCGCTCAATTTCCCGCGCAACCAGCAGATGTGCACATCCAACGTGCGAGGCTCGCCAATCCACTCCTCGCCCCAAACCTGTCGCAGCAGCTCACGGCGCGGGATTGCCTTGCCGGCATTCTCCATCAGCACCCACAACAGGTCAAACTCCCGTCGCCGCAGCTCAATTGGCTGGTCCGCCCGCCACGCTCGACGCAGCCGGCGATCCAGCACGACGTCCCCTACCCGGATCCGGTCGTCTGACGGGAAGGCATGACCACGATCCAATGCGCGACGCCGCAGCGCTGCCCGTACTCGGGCCAGCACTTCCCGGAGGCTGACCGGTTTTACCAGGCACCCGTCAGCTCCCAGTTCCAGCCCCCTCACGGACTCCTGTTCTCTCCCGCGAGTGGTGAGCAGCAGGATGGGCACCGTTGACTCTCGCCGCAGCGTGCGGCACACCGCGAAACCGTCCATCCGCGGCAGCCGGACGTCCAGCAGCACCACGTCCGGTTTCGCGGTGCGGGCCAATTCCAGCGCCTGATGGCCATCGCCGGCATAGAGTGCCCGAAATCCCGTGTCCTGCAAGCCGAGAACCAGCGGTACCGCCGCAGGCACGTCATCCGCTGCCACCAGAATCGTGCCCTGTCCCGATCCTCGCGGTATCCCGAGACCCTCGACGAGTCCGGGGCCGGACCAGGTCTCAGGACGGCGTCTGTCGAACGGTCGAAGTGTTGATGTACCTATCATGATCTTGCTCCCTGCCCAAAGGCAAACTGCTCGCTTACCACTCTGGCTACCAGTATAGCAGAGGCGTATCTCAGAAATGTCTCAAGAGAGGCTGATTGCGGGGGACCTATCCCGCCAGTTTTGCCGGCATGGAAGGCCCTCTCCCCCCCTAGCCCCCCTCTCCCAAATCTGGGAGAGGGGGGAATGGAACTCCTCTCCCCCAGGTTTAGGGTAGGGGCAGGGGTTAAGGACCTGTGCCGGTCAAGACAGGATTGACAAAGCGCCTGCCAGCGTGCATGAGGGCTGTGGGGCAGACCTTGAGCTTTCTGGGAAAGGGGGCAGTCGGGTTAGTGAGCGGGGGAGATGGGATGCGGGGACGACTTCTCCCCTGCCCCCGCACTCCCGTGCTCCCGTGCACCTCTCGTGGGGGGCAGATTGGGGTGGGTCTGGCGCAGGGTAGCCATATCACGCTCGATGGTGCGCAGGCCAACACGCAGAGCCTCAGCCAGATGAGTGTAGGCCGGCGCTGCGCCCTGGGCATGGGCTTCGCCCAGCAGCCGCAGGAGGCGATGCCGGCGGCGGGCAACCCGCCTGCGAATCGCCCCATCCTCCGGGGCAGCAACTGTCCAGGTGACATCGACGTACTCGTCATCGCGCAGTGGCCGGCCGGTGGGTGCATCCGCACGAGGCAGGCGCACTATCAGCCGTCGGGGCTGGGCAGCTTCCCAGGCAACGACAATGGCCCGGTGTTCCGGCACCCGCTCCAGACTCGTCTGCTGCTGTTCCGGCGAGAGGCCGGCGATCACTGCCTGCAATGCACGATGGGCCTGTTCCAACGCTGAACGGGCTTCCCCCTCCCGCCCGACTGCCAGCAGAGCCTGGTAGTGGCGGAAGTAGACCAGATACGCCTGTTCAACGCCGTCCCTGAGCCGGGCCACAGCCTCGGTAGTGGCCTCCAGCGCTTCGTTCGGCCGGCCCAGGGCCAACAGTGCCTCGCCGCGCAGAGCCAGCAGGCCCACTGCCAGGCCCTCCATCCCCAATGACCGGCAGAGCGACTCGGCAGCTTCCAGTTCGCGCAATGCGCTATCAGGCCGGCCTTGGGCCAACCACAGCGACGCAGACACCCGGCGGGCCTGTACCTCCATCCAATGTTCGTTGACCGCCTGCAACGCGGCAATGCCGGCGTCCACGTGACTGCGCGCCGTCTTCAAGTCACCTTGCTGGAAGGCAATCTCGCCCAGTACCACGCGGGATTGCCCTTCGCCGCCCCGATTCCCCACACTGCGATAGTACGCCAGCGCGGCTTCAGCATCCCGCATGGCCGACTCGTCATCGCCGATGATCGTCTGCCGGACGGAAGCGGCGTTGAGGCGCACCGAGGCTTCTCCACGGCCGTGACCGATGCTTTGAAAGATGGTAGCGGCCTGATCATAGTAGTCCAATGCCTGGCTGACCTGTCCTTCAAAGTACAGCACGTTGGCCATATTCAGCAGATTGCGAGCTTCGCCGGAGCGGTAGCCGATGGCGCGATAGATTTCCAGGGCGCGGTGATAGTAGGCCACCGCATCCTGGGTTGCCCCCTGTTCCATGCAGATGACTCCCAAAATGCCCAGCACACCCGCCTGACCGGGGCGATCGTGGAGCATCTCGCGTAAGCCCAGGGCAGTTTCGGCCTCAGCGCGGGCCTCCTGGAAAGCTTTCACACCCAGCAGCGTATTTGCCAGGGCTTGACGCGCCTGGGCTTCCTGCTGAAGGTCGGCCGCCTGCCGGGAGAGTTCCACCGCAGCCCGCAGGTGTGGCTCGGCCCGCGCCGGTTCACCGTGCCAGTCGATGGTCATGCCCAGGGCTGTGAGCGCGGCCGACTGAGCAGATTCATCGCCCTGGCTTTCGGCCAGCGCCAGGGCCTCCCGCGCGGCGGCTTCGGCCTCGTCGAAACGGCTGGTGTGGGCCAGCAGCCAGGCTCGCCGGCGGTGAACCTCTGCCAGACGTCCGGGGTCACGCCGTGCCAGCCTGTCCATCGCCCGCAGGTCGGCCGCCTGCTCCTCCCGCCGGTCCAGCACGTCCAACGTGGCCTCGCGATCCGCCAGCACGCGAAAGCGGAAGTCGGCCGACAACCCGGCCTCTTCGGCCAGGATCACGGCGCGGTCGTAATGGCCCAGGGCGGTTACATGAGCATGGCCGGCGGCGGCGCGCTCGCCGGCCTGCTGGTGGTAGTGCGCGGCCCGGTCTTTCACCTGACCAAGCTCAAAGTGGTGGGCGAGCAACTCCACCCGATCCGGGTGGAGAGCCTGGAGAGCCACCGCTGCACGCCGGTGCAGCTCCTGTCGCTCTGCCTCTCCCAACGCGCCGTAGACCACCTCGCGGATTTTTGCGTGGCTGAAGCGATAGGCGGCGCGGTCTTCCACCAGCAGTTGTCGCCCGAGGAGGTCATTCAGGGCACGCAAGGTAGCGCTGTAGGCCAGCCGGCTGGTGCGGTGGAGCAGGGCAAAGGTGAAATCACGCTCTAGCACGGCGGCCGCGTTGAGGGTATCCCGCTCCTCGGGGCTCAGATGCTCCAGCCGACGAGCGATGACCCGACTCACTTCGGGCGGCAGGCGGAGTTCGATGTAGTCGCGGGTCGTCTCATCCCAGGGGGTGTGCCAGACGCCGTGCTCATCCTGATACAGCCGGCCCTCCTCCTGCAGCGCCCGCAGCGTTTCCAGTACGAAGAGCGGATTCCCCTCCGTTTCGCGGTAAACACGGGTTTCAAAAAGGGGAGCCGGAGCGGTCAGAACCAGACAGCGCCGGATAAGCTCGCCTGTTCCCGTCTGGTCGAGCCGTTGGAGTGCCAGGTTTCTGCCGCGTCCGGCGTGGATCAGAGTTTGCAGCTTCGTCTCAATCTGGGGTCGGATGGAGATGTCCTCTCCGCGATAGGTGCAGATGAAGACAACGCCGTTCCTTCGACCGGCCCCTTCGTCA
>JBHHTZ010000016.1:0-18188 GCA_046753605.1 Anaerolineae bacterium | reverse complement strand
ACCTGACAGGAGGCGAGGTTGAATCGAGAATCTACCACGAATGGAGCGTGGCCTGAACAAGCCGGCAAGATGATGCGCGGCAAGGTCCCGCCGCCCATCGCCGAGCTGGTCGGCTTCACGATGGTGTCCATGGATGCCGGCCGGGCCGTCGTCGAGTTCGAGGCGACCGAACGCCACGCTAACCCGATGGGGACATTGCACGGCGGCGTCCTGTGTGACATCGCCGACGCTGCGATGGGGATGGCCTACGTCAGCACGCTGGATGAGGGGGAGACGTTCACCACGCTGGAGCTGAAAATCAACTTCCTGAAGCCGGTGTGGAACGCGAAGCTGCGAGCCATCGGACGTGTCGTCAAGCGAGGTCGGACGGTCGGCCTGGTCGAGTGCGACGTATTGGACGAAGAAGATCAGTTGGTTGCCCGGGCGAGCAGTACGTGCATGACGTTACGCGGCGAGAAGGCGCAGGGGAGGTAGGCCGGCATTTAGTGATTAGGCAGACTCGGCCGGCGCTCATGCCACTTCGTCGCCTGTTCGTACGTGTACGCCGCTCGCAGGACGGTGGCCTCGTCCAGGCGCCGGCCCGCCAACTGCAAACCAATCGGCAACCCGTCGCTGGAGAAGCCACACGGCACGGTGATGGCCGGCATCCCGGTCAGGTTGAACACCCGCGTGAAGCGCGCAATCGGCGTCATCACGGACATCGTCTGGCCTGCAACCGGGACTTCGGACTGGTCCAGCCGGGGGGCCGGAATGGCGCACATCGGCGTGGCGAACAGATCGACTTCCTCGAACAGAGTCTCGAAATCGCGGCGTATCCACTGGCGGGTGCGTTGGGCGCGCGCGTAGTCTGCTCCTCGAACCGCAGACGCTTTCTCCAGACGCGCCCGGACATCAGGCTGGTAGTCTTCAGGCTGAGTTTTCAGAAACTGCTCGTGATACGCCGTGGCTTCAGCGTTCAGGATGGTCAGCGCTGCATCCATCGCCTCCGGTATTCGGGACAGGGACACCTCGACCAACTCCGCCCCCAAATCCTGAAGAACACGCAAGGCTTGCTTGACGACCATATCGACCTCGTCGTCAATCTGCGAGAAGGCGTAGTCGGGGTCAACCGCGATGCGCCGGCCCTTTACACCGTCTCGTATCCCCTGCGTGTAGTCGGAGACCGGCGCAGTCAGGGAGGCCGGGTCCTCGGGGTCCCAGCCGGCCATGGCTTGCAGCATCACCGCCGCGTCGTAGACCGATCTTGTCATCGGGCCGGCGTGGTCGAGCGCCCACGACAGGGGGATGAGGCCGGCGCAACTGATGCGACCGTACGTCGGCTTCAGGCCGACGATGCCACACAGCGCCCCTGGGATGCGGATGGAGCCGCCTGTGTCGGAACCGGTGGCGGCAGCGCACAGGCCGGCGGCCACCGCTGCCGCGGAACCGCCGCTGGAACCGCCGGTTACGCGCGCGAGGTCCCACGGGTTGCGCGTTGGCCCGAAGTAGGAGCTGGCGTTCGTCACCCCGAAGGCGAACTCGTGCAAATTCGTCTTACCGAGGATGACTGCGCCGGCAGCTCGCAGGAACATCACGCTGGTCGCATCCCGGTCGGGCACGCGCTCGGCGAACAACCTGGAGGCGGCAG
The DNA here is from genome assembly GCA_046753605.1 of Anaerolineae bacterium. Taxonomy (GTDB): domain Bacteria; phylum Chloroflexota; class Anaerolineae; order Epilineales; family JAANWY01; genus JBHHTZ01. The sequence continues at coordinate 16,561 of JBHHTZ010000016.1, read as the reverse complement.
TAGTACGCACGCCAGCAGTGTCGTACAAATCCTTGAGGGCGATGGGAACGCCGTGCAGCGGCCCTCGGTACTCGCCGGCCATGATCTCCGCTTCGTGCTTGCGGGCGTCGGCCAGCGTCTCGTCCGCCGTGACGGTGATGAAAGCATTCGTGTGCTCGTCCAACTCGTGAATGCGCGCCAGATAGTGCTCCGTCACCTCAACCGGCGATACCTGTTTGCTGCGCAGCAGCCGGCTCAGTTCTTCGATAGTCAGGGTGTGAAGTTCGGTTTTCGGCATGGTGAATCTCCTTGGGCGTACTGCGTAGTGCGTAGGACCCTATCTCCCATGTGATGGTGGGGTACGCAATACGAAATAGCCTATCTCTCCCCTTCCAGGTACCTACAATGTTCTGGACATCAGGCAGGCCGGGCGTATGTGCCCGGCAATTCTTGCTGTGGGGTAGTTGCGTCTAGCTCTCACCAGTTGCGGTGATGATCGCGATAATTCCGCCGACGGGCACAGCTTCACCCACGGCCACCTTGATTTCCAATGTCCCACCGGTCGGTGCTTTCAGTTGAACAATGATTTTGTGGGTCTCGATAAGGGCCAGGGGACCCCCTTTCTTGACCGTCGAGCCGCTTTCGGCCAGCCAGCGAATGACCTCCCCTTCTTTCATGTCGAAATCCAGTCTGGGCATGACCACCTCTGTCACCGCCGCTTCTGTCTCCTCCAATCCAGCAGCAGAACGGCGGTCGGCAAAGCTGCCCGACCCATCGTTTCCCCTCCAAGCTAGCAGCCGCTGAGCGGCCTCGCGCAGCGTGGCATCCTGCTTGCAGAAGGCGAATCGAGCTAACTGCCGGCCCATCTCTTTGTGCTCGGCGGAGTAGAAGAAGCTGGGCGGGATGGCAGTGAGGCCCACCTCGGTGGTGAGATAGCGACAGAAGGCCACATCGTCGTCAAATCCGAGATGGGAGATGTCGCACAGGACGAAGTAGGTGCCTTCGGGGCGGTACGGGCGGAGGCCGGCTTCTTCCAGGGCGTCCACGAGCAGGTCCCGTTTTGCCTGATACATGGCGCGCAGTTCGGCGTAGTAGCCGCGCTGGTCGGCTTCGGCCAGGCCGGCGGCGATCCCTTCCTGGAGCGGCGCCGCGCTGCAGAACACGACAAACTGGTGTGTGCCCCGCACGGCCGCGTTCAGGGCCGGCGGCGCAATCGACCAGCCGAGTTTCCAGCCGGTCAGGCTAAAGGTCTTGCCGGCGCTGGACACCGTCAGCGTTCGCTCCCACATGCCCGGCAGTGAGCCGATGCAGACATGCTCACAGTCATCGAACAGGATGTGCTCGTAGACCTCGTCGCTGAGCACATACACATTCCACTGCTGGCACAGATGGGCGATAAGTTGGAGTTCGTCGCGGGTGTAGACCTTGCCGGTCGGGTTGTGAGGGGTGTTCAGCAGCAAGAGCCTGGTACGCTCGGTGAAAGCGTTTGCCAATTCGTCTGCGTCGAACCACCACTGCGGATGCTCATCGTCGGGCGGGCGTAGGGGGACGAAGCGGCACCAGCCGCCGGCAAACTGCACCGCCGGCACGTACGAATCGTAGAACGGATCGAAGACGATCACCTCATCGCCAGGATCGACCAGTCCCAAGATGCCGGCGAAGATGGCTTCGGTAGCGCCGCTTGTGACCACGATCTCGGTGTCCGGATCGATCTCGCGCTGGAGACGCCGGCCGGCGTGGACCGCCAGTTGCTGCCGCAGGCTCACCGCCCCGTGGCTGATGGCGTACTGGTTGATCTCCTGATCGATGGCTCGTTTGGCGGCTTCTTTGACCCAGTCGGGACCGGGGAAGTCGGGGAAGCCCTGGCCCAGGTTTACCGCCCCGTGCTTGCGCGCCAGGGCGCTCATCTCGGAGAAAATCGTCGCGCCAACGCCGGTCAGCCGGCGGGCGAGAGGTGTTCTTGGCATTGTTCCTGTCACCATCCTTCGTGCAGCCTGCCCAACGGGGCCATGAATGAATTCTCTTGGAGAACTAGTATATTCGATGAGGACGTCACGTCAAGTCGGCGAGGGATGCGTAGACGACTGGAGGATACAGACCGCCCTCAAGACGACAGATGGTTCGGTCACGCTCGCCACAGTACCTGCCCTGAGATTGCTGAAGGGTTTGGCAATCCATCGCGAGCGCAAGTGTCACTATAGCCGCAATGCGTGAGAATACTCGCTTTATCCCCGTCACAACTAACCCTCCCAGACGTCTTCATGGATGGACGTCCCCCCGTCTGTTGTACCACCTGCCACACGCGAAGAAAGAGGCCTGCGAACAGGGCAGCCGCCTGCCTCCTCGGTGGGCATTCGCCTGGCATGACACTTCGGAGAGGAGCGTCGCACTTGTGACAATCAAGATCCTCATTGTCGATGATGAGCCACACATCGTCCGACTCGTTTCCTTCAAGCTGAAGAAGGCCGGCTTCGACGTGGTCGCCGCTGACCACGGCCAGCAGGCTATCGATCTGGCCCTCTCGGAACGGCCGGCTGTCGTGCTGCTGGACGTCATGCTGCCAGACATAGATGGATACACCGTCTGCGGCCAATTGAAGGAACAACTCGGCGCCGACGCGCCGGCGATTGCGCTGCTGACCGCTCGGAGCCAGCAGTCGGATGTCCTCCAGGGATATGAGTGTGGCGCCGACAGCTACATCACCAAGCCTTTCGACCCCGACGACCTGCTGACTACTGTCCAGCAGCTCCTACAAAACTGAAGGAGGAAAGCCGATGCAGAATCGATATTCACTGCACGAGACCAGGGGCCTCAGGCGGCGAGTTGCGCTAATCGTGGCTGTGATTGTGGCTGTCCTTCAGGGCCTGTACTACGCCGCCGGTCTCACCAGTGGCCCTAAAGCTGTGGTGGAGTGGGCGGCTGGCGTTTTGGTCGCGCTGATTGTGATCATCTACGCCTTTCGAATCATCGATCGCATCTATGGCGAGATGCAGACCCAGCAGCAGCAACTCGAAACCACCCTGGAACATCTGGCACAGTCCGAGGGGCGCTATCGCCGCAGTGAGGAAGAAATACGCCAGCAGCGGGATCGCCTGGAAGCGATCCTGGAGTCAACCAACGAAGCCATCCTCATGCTGGACACCGAAGGGCGATGTGTGGTGGCCAATCAGCGCGTCACGGATTTCTTCGGCCTGGCGCGAGGGCAGATGTATGGCATGGCCGGAGACGAGCTGTTCAGCCAACTGGGGCAGGCGCTTGCCGATAAGGCCGGCTTCGAGCAGATCACCGAGGGACTGCTCAGCGACCCGGAAGTTATCCAGACGCGCGAGTTTGACGTGGTCCAACCGAACCCGCGCACTCTGATGTGGTACAGCGTACCGGTGCGCAACGACCAGGACATCACCTTCGGTCGCATCTCCATCTTCCGCGATGTCACCGCCGAGCGTCAAGCCGACAAAATGAAGTCCGAGTTCGTTTCGATGGTGTCGCATGAGCTACGGACACCGCTAACGTCGATCAAGGGCTTTACCGACCTGATGTTGGCTGGCGACGCCGGCCCATTGAGCAATGACCAGGACGAGTTCCTCAAGATTGTCCAGTCCAATGTCAATCGGCTGGTGGCGCTGATCGAGGATCTGCTGGATGTATCGCGTATCGAAGCCGGCCAGATCACCCTACAGCCAACATCGGTGAATGTCGGTCAAGTGATCCGTGAGGTCGCCCACTCGATTCGGCCACAGTTGAGCCGCAAAGACCAATCTCTGGTCGTCGAGGTACCGAAAGCGCTGCCGGCGGCGTGGGGCGATCGGGATCGGACCACGCAAATCCTGGTCAATTTGGTCGCCAACGCCCACAAGTATTCGCCCGACAGCAGCAGCATCACCATCACCGCCCGCGCGAGCGACGAGCTGCACGTCTCCGTTTCGGACACGGGACAGGGCATCGCGCCGGCAGATCAGGCCCATCTGTTTGACAGATTCTATCGGGCCGGCAGGTCCACCAGCTACCGATCCGGGGGGACCGGGCTGGGTCTGTCGATCGCGCGCTCCCTGGTGGAAGCTCAGGGCGGTCGCATCTGGGTGGACAGCGTCCTCGGCGAAGGCAGTACCTTCAGTTTCACACTGCCGCTTGCGCCTGAAGTGGCGTTGATTCCCACCCAGGTGACAGGCTTTGCCGAGGCGGCCTGTCCTGGCAAGCACATCCTGGTAGTTGAAGACGAGCCGGCCATCGCCGACCTGCTGCGCTACCAGTTGGAGAAGGCCGGCTACAGCGTCACTTCCGCCCGCAATGGCCAGGAGGGGCTGAGGGCAGCCCGCGAGCTACTGCCGGACCTCATCACGCTTGACATCCTGTTGCCAGATATCGATGGATTTGAGACGATTCGACGCTTGCAAGCGGACAAGAGCACGCGCGACATTCCGGTCGTGATCGTCTCCATTGTGCGAGATGATGCACAAGCTCTCCAACTGGGTGTAGACGCCTACCTGACGAAGCCGATTGATGAGCGCCGTCTGCTGGACACCGTCGCCGGCCTGTTATCAGACCACGAAAAGATACTGATTGTTGACGATGACTCGGACATTCTCAACCTGCTCCGGAACACGCTGCGCCGCCACAGGTTCCCCACCACGACTGCCCGGGGCGGCAGCGAAGCGTTGGCCAGAATCGCAGCCGAAAGGCCGGCCCTGGTCCTGCTAGACCTGAAGATGCCGGGCGTAGACGGCTATCAGGTGCTGCGCACCCTGAAATCCAGGAGCAGCACCCGCAACATCCCAGTGATCATCATGACCGGCATTGATGCCTACAAGAGCAACATTGGTCAGGTGATGGCTATCGGCGCGACCGACTTCCTGACCAAACCGTTCGACCTGAACGAGCTGGTCGCCGAAATCCGCAAGATTCTCGGCACAACACCAGTACCGCTGGCGGGCGACGGCGCGCCGCAGCTCGCGCCCTGACCGCATACCACCTTCACAGATTTTCAGGTCAATTTCACAGTTGGCCGGCAACCGCGGCAGCCCAGTGTATTATAATGATCCCGCGCCACACTGAGTACCCCACTTACAAAACAGGAGAAGCCTAATGAAATCAAGAGCTATCACCCATCCGGTTTTTGCATGCGTGTTAACAATCTCCGTTCTGGCGGCGTCCCTGGCAGGGCTGGCCGTCGGGCGAGCGCGCGGTGCACCCGGCCTCCCGCCCAGAACCCAGACCAACTATGGGGCCAGCGACGGCTCAGTGCCGGCGGCCGAGGCGAGCCTTCATTCTCTGCCGGCCACTATCACCGACGGCTCCTGCGATGCCGTGTGTGTGGACGAAGGCTGCGTCTCGATACCCGCCGACCAGTTGCCGCCTATCCAGATTACCGATACTTTCATCATTTACCCGACCAGCGCCTGTCTCTGCGAGAACCAGGATGGCACAAAACGCCTTGAAGGGGAGGGCGAGGTCTTCCTGCCCAACATTCAGACCGAAGACGGAACCGAAGGCATCCACGTTCGGTTTATCCTGGCCTGGCCCAGCCTCGATCCGCAGTGCGTCCAATTCACAGGCGAGTGGGAAGAGGGAGTCCCCATCGGTGAGTCAGGGTTCCTGCTGACCAGCATGGAGGGAGAAATGGTTTTCGAGCCAGAGCCCACCGTCCAGGTCAGCGGCACCATCGAGAGCGAACTCCAGGCCCCCGACGGTTCCGGCCCGGCGGTGACGGGTGAGGGTACACTCTGGATCGCGCTGGAGGAGCCCTACGATGTGACCTTCGAGGGAACGCTATACGCATTCAACAACCGCACGGTCGAGGCCACGATGACGCTTGATCAGAGCTGGGGGCTGGCCGGCTCGGCAACGCTGACGGGGCCGGTGTGTGAAGGGCCGGCCTTCCTCCACGTGTGGCCGGAGGGCGAAGGCGCGTACGGCGCCAGCGGCAGCGCGTCGCTTACGTGTACCATCCCAGCCGGCTCGCTGACCCCAGACGGCTGGCCGGAGGGTTGGCCCGGCATTCCGCAGCAAGACATCACGGCTGCCGCCGACGGCGAATTGGGCGAGTTCTGCCTGGAGTGCGCCGGCGACCAGTGCGCCCAGGAGACCTACGGCGTGTGGGCCGGAACGAGCCTGGAGTTATCTCTGCCGGAGAATCTGGTAGAGTCAGGGCCAGTTACAACCCGCTTCTTCATCTCCTCGACCGGCATCCTCTCTGCTACCACCAACCTGGAACAATGTGAGCAGACCGGCCAGGAGGCGCCCCACACAAACCAGCCGGGCCCGACAGCGCGCTACTGCCTGAACGATCCACCGACAATCGCGATCACCAGCCCCAGCACCGCCGAGGAGCAGCCGGACGGCAGCGGATCATACACCATCCGCTGGACAGCCAATGATCCTGATAGTGATGCTGTTGTCTCGCTGTACTACGACCGCGACGGTTCGGGGCGGGATGGCCGGCTGATCGCCTGCTGCCTGGGCGAAGGAGAGAGCAGCTACGCCTGGGATACATCCGAAGTGGGCAGCGGGACCTACTACATCTACGGCCGCATCGACGACGGGAAGAACCTGCCTGTTGTGGCCTACAGCGCCGGCACGGTCAAGGTAGTGGACCACACAGCGCCGGCATCTCCCGGCCGGCCCTCGGCCACCCTGACGAGTAACACAGTCAATCTGAGCTGGCCGGCCAGCAGCGAAGAGGACGTGGTGGGCTACCGGGTGTACTACGGACCTAAGCCGGGCATCTATCTTGGCAGCTATGACGCCACCAACATGACCCGCTTCCGCCTGCCACTGGCCGGCCGGCGCCCCCGGCTTCCACACAGGGCAAGCGCCGCCGAAGTTACCAGTTCCGGCGTGTTGGGCGTACCCCCAGCGCGCACCGCATACATGGCCATCAGCGCCTACGACAGTTCTGGCAACGAGAGTCCACCGTCGGAGGCTGTGCGACTGTGGTTCGTGTACGTGCCGGCCTTGTTGCGCTGACCGCCGGCTGCTCACCGAATCCTCCCTTCTGATAGCCGAAGGTCTCATGACCAGGCAGTGGCGCCTCGGTCATGAGACCTTCGGCGAACGAGGATCTGCATCCCCACCCTTGCGAAGGTTGCGAATAACCCTGCCAGTGGAGCCATTCTCGGCTTGCAAAAATGCTTCCCGCCCAGAATTTGCTCATTAACTCCTGGGCCGGGGCAGGCCTTCGCAAGGGTTCCCACGCCTGAGTAGTAACCACCGCACGAAAAATCCCCTCCGTCTCCACTTGACAAATCCGGGCAACTGATATATCTTGTATGCAGACAAACCACACAAGACAAGCGTCATATCCATGATGAGCAGATTCATTCATTCTTTCATCGCATTCGGTCTGGTGACAGCTCTGCTGGTCGCCGGATGTACTGCCGCGCCGGCCCCTTCCACGGCATCCCAGCCGGCAACCAACTCAGCTCCACAAGTGCTGCGATTGGCCACCACCACCAGCACCTACGACTCCGGCCTGCTCGACGCAATCCTGCCGCAGTTTGAAGCGGAATTCAACGCCCAGGTGGATGTAGTCGCCGTGGGCACGGGGCAGGCTCTGGCCATCGGTGCTCGCGGTGACGCCGACGTGGTGCTGGTTCACGCGCGGGCACGGGAGGACCAGTTCGTCGCCGATGGGCACGCGCCGGCCCGCTACGACGTGATGTACAACGACTTCGTGATCGTCGGCCCACCCGATGACATGGCCGGCATCCGCAGTGTCCCAACAGCGGCCGAAGCGTTCGAGAAGATTGCGAATGCCGGCGCAACCTTCGCATCCCGTGGCGACGATTCCGGAACGCACACGAAGGAGAGGGGCATCTGGGCCAAGGCCGGCATTGAGCCAGGCCCCGACGACGGGTGGTACAACTCACTGGGCCAGGGCATGGGCAATACGTTGATCTTCGCCAACGAACAACGCGCCTACACCCTCACCGACCGCGGCACGTTCCTGTCGATGAAGAACCAGCTCCCCAAACTGACGATTCTCGTCGGGGGCGACAGCATTGCGAACAACCCGGACCCAATGCTCTACAATCCGTACGGCGTCATGCCCATCAACCCGGCAAAGCATCCAGGGGTGAACTACGATCTGGCTATGAAGTTTGTCGAATGGCTGACGTCGGCGTCGGTTCAGCAACAAATCGCCAAGTTCGGCATTGCCAGATTCGGTCAGTCGCTCTTCTATCCGAACTCAGTGATCAGTAACCAGTGATCAGTGATCAGTGATCAGTATTCAGTTAGGGAGTTGCAAAGAAGTAGTTCCTTCACCTACTCTCGCTGGATCCCTTCGGCAGGCTCAGGACAGGCGTCAGATCCAACAGCCAACAGGCTGAAATCGGCTGGGTTTGGCGTCTCCGTGCTTGGATCTGGCGATCCAGGCTGAGCGAGACGGGGGATTCGCTATTAGCGGGTCTCCTACTGATCACTGATCACTGATCACTGATCACTGGTTACTGACCACTGGTTAGATGTCATGAGCAACTTGGCAAACGCAACACAGGAAGCAATACGTCTGCTGTGGGCACGGGACCCGGCTCTCGTCGGAATCATCGTTCTGTCCTTGAAGGTGTCCGGGGTGGGGCTGCTGCTGAGCACCATCGCCGGCATTCCGCTGGGCAGTTGGCTGGGGCTGACCGAGTTTCCAGGCCGGCGCTTTGCCATGGTTCTGCTGTATACCGGCATGGGCTTGCCACCGGTGGTTGTCGGCCTGTTCGTGTACTTGCTGCTTTCGCGGAGCGGGCCACTGGGCTTTCTGGGCTGGCTATTCACACCACCGGCTATGGCCGTGGCCCAGACGATTATATCGTTTCCGCTGGTGGCCGGCTTCACCATGGCTGCCGTGATGGGCGTGGATCCCAACCTGCGGCGGCAGGTGCTGTCGTTAGGCGCCACGCGCCGGCAGGCAGCTCTCACAATCCTGAGCGAGACACGGGTGGGCGTCGTGGTGTCGGTGATTGCCGGCTTCGGCAGCATCATCTCGGAAGTCGGGGCGGTGATGCTGGTGGGCGGCAACATCGAGGGCCGAACGCGGGTGCTGACAACAGCTATTGTCTTGGAAACGCGGAAGGGGAACTTCGAACTGGCTATGGCGCTGGGGATTGTGCTCCTGGGGCTGACATTCCTGGCAAATTTGATGATGCTGCGGTTGCAGGGAGGAACGATACGGATGACGTGAAACGCGAAGTCTTCACGCATCACGTTTTACGTTTCGCGCTTGCACTTTTCACTGGAGCACACAACGTGAACCCAATCTATCATCTCAGCAACGTAACCAAGTCCTACAACGGCCGCCGGGTACTCCACATCGATCAGTTCGATGTCTTGCCTGGCGAAATCCTCGGCATCATCGGGCCGAGTGGCGCCGGCAAGAGCACGCTGCTGCGGCTGCTGGACTTCCTGGAACCGCCAACGGCGGGCACGATCACGTTCGGGTCGTACCAAACCAACGGCTCGGCGCCGCCGCTATCGGTGCGCCGGCAGGTGACCACGGTCTTTCAACGCCCGGTGCTGCTCAGTCGCAGCGTAACCGACAACGTGGCGTACGGCCTCCGTATCCGCGGCCAGAACCACGTGCACCCATCGGTGCAGTCCGTGTTGGAACGGGTTGGTCTGACCGAGCTGGCTCGGGCGCCGGCCCACACCCTTTCCGGCGGCGAGGCTCAGCGCGTTGCCCTGGCGCGCGCCCTGGTCATCAAACCCGAGGTGCTGCTGCTAGACGAGCCAACGGCGAACCTGGACCCGATGAACGTAAGACTCATCGAGACAATCATCCGCGACATCAACGAGGAGCAGGGAACCACTCTCGTTCTGGTAACACACAACATTTTCCAGGCGCGCCGGCTGGCTCACCGCGTCGCCTTTCTGCTCGATGGTGAACTCGTCGAGGTAGGGTCAGTGGAGCAGATATTCGAGGCGCCGGCCAATCCGCGAACGGCCGCCTTTGTTCGGGGGGACATGGTGTACTAATCCTCTTCTGAAGCGCAAAGCCCACGCACTTACCCAGAGAAACAAGCCCGCTTGCTTCACGTTGGTCAAAGTCTTATAATACCTGCTATACGAACTGGGAGGTGAGAAATGCCAAGGATTGTGGGAATCACGAGTGCTCGCCATAGCCTCACGGAGTTGATCCAAGAAGCAGACGAACATGGCAAGCCAGTCTACATCACTCACTTCAACGAACCCCGAGCTGTCTTGATCGGCTACGAGGTGTTTGAGCAACTCCAGCAACGCCTGGAAGACCTGGAGGACATGGTAGCAATCTACACTGGCCGCAAGGAGCCGACTCGGCCCTTCGAAGAATTCTGGGCTGAGATCGAGACAGAGGACTCAGCAGGGGAATATGAACGAGCCCTATCAGGTGCTGCTCACGCGGCCGGCTGAGAAGGACATCCGCCGGCTGCCCAAGTCCGATCGGCAGAGGGCCCAGGAAGCCATCCTGGCGCTGGCCGAAGCCCCGCGCCCCCGAGGTTGTCAGAAGCTCGTTCAAGGTGAGGGATACCGGATTCGCGTCGGCATTTACCGCATCACCTACGGCATAGATGACGACGCCAGAGAGGTGACTGTCTACAGAGTCCTGCACAGAAGGGATGCATACCGCTAAGGCCCCTCGATTGAGATTGCAGATCAGCGAAAAAAGCGATGATCCGCTTTATCGCCAGATCGCAGCTCAGATTCGGGAGCAGATCGCCGGCGGTGTACTGATGCCGGGAGATTCGCTGCCAACGGTGCGCGGGCTGGCGGAGGAGTTGGGCTGCAATTCGAGCACCGTCTCGCGCGCCTACGCCGAGCTGGCGCGAGAGGGGGTGATCGCCGGCCAACGGGGCGCCGGCACCCGCGTAGCCCGGCCAACACTGCCCTCTGACGAGACCCTCCGTCAGGCGCGGCTGGTCAACCTGGTGGAACGTCCCCTGCTGGAGGCCCTCAGCGCCGGCTACACGCCGGCCCAGGTGGAAGCCGCCTTCACTCTGGCGCTGAGCCGCTGGCGCGAGCTGCGCGAGGGTGACATCCCCTCAGTTCGTGAGGCAGTACACCCCAACGAACTACGCTTCGTCGGTAGCCACGATCCGGCGGTCGAGCTTCTGGCAACGCAGGTCCGACGCCGTGACGCATCAATTGATCTGTCGGTCACTTTTGCCGGCAGCCTGGGCGGGCTGATGGCGCTGGCTCGCGGTGAGGCGGACGTGGCCGGCGCTCACCTGCGCGACGAGCAGACGGGCGAATACAACGTCGATTACGTGCGCCACATCCTGCCAGGCCGGCCCGTGGTCCTGGTCACGCTGGTGACGCGATCGGTGGGACTGATGGTGGCCGCCGGCAACCCGAAGGGGATCACGGAGATCGAGGACCTGGCGCGACCGGATGTGACGATCATCAGCCGGCAGGCCGGCTCCGGAACGCGGGTGCTGCTGGATGCCCGGCTGCGAGAGCGAGAGATTATGTCGAGTGATGTGGCCGGCTACGACCGCGAGGCGACGACACATATAGCTGTGGCAACGGCTGTCGCCCGCGGCGAGGCCGACGTCGGGTTGGGGGTGCGGGCCGCTGCGCAGGCGCTGCGTCTGGGCTTCATCCCGCTCCTCCGCGAGCGCTACGATCTGGTAATCCCCGAGGAAACGTGGGGCCGGCCAACGGTGCAATTGATGCTCGCCGTTATCCAAAGCGGTGAATTCCAGGCGGCGGTGCAGGCGCTGGGGGGTTACGACACCTCAGAGATGGGACACGAGGTGCGGCTGCGATGAACGCCCCGTCACCCCAGATCAGTATCGTTAAGCAGTTGCGTCAGCGCGGCCGGCCCGTCCAGCAAGACTCGCAACTGGTTGAGCACGTTGCGCCCCAGGACAGTCTCCTCACCAAGCTCGTCGCCTACTACATAAACTCCAGGCAACACCACTTCACCGATTTGCAGATCGACCAGGTACAGAAAGACAGTTCGCCGTTCACCCCACTGACTGCGCAGCCCGGCCTCAAACGCACGCCGCGCACCAATCCCGCGCAGATAGCGCAGGGACGATGGTCCCGTCGGCGCCAGTATCAATAATCGCAGTCAGTTCCACACGCCGGCCGGTTGGCACAGCAGTCAGCAGTACGTCGCACACAGGCAACGATGGATCATACGTTGTGTCGTACGGGAAATTGCTCATCAGGCCGGCTCAACCCCCTCGATCCGACCTCCGATCCAACGCAGATCACGGTGCGGCCCTGGCCCGACCGGCGCAATGAGAACAGGCAACAAGCCGAATCGCTCCCGTACCCGCTTCTCCAAGTGCGAAGCGTCCCCATCGTGATCGACCACTCTGCCCTGATACAGCGCGACGTGCTGCCCTGGGTATCTCTTCAGCAGTTCGCCGTGCATCGCCCAAAATGCCCCAGTTTCGGCATGAATGGCTTCCTGTTCCACCTCATCCAGGTATGTCCAGACGGCCATTTCGAGCACTTGCTCGACGGGTCGAGTTGTCTCGGATGCCAGTTGCTCAATCTGCCTGACCAGTATCGGCTCTTTCAATTCAATTCCCATCGTTCCGCTGCCTCCTTATACAATACCAGAACTGGGCCCTGGTCATCGTTTGGGCCAGATAAGCGTAAAATGCAGGGCAAGTTGGCAACTTGCCAGGCGCAATTTACCAGATTGCGCTACAAGTGGCCGAAACGATGACTAACGCCCAGAACTGTTTCCACAAGTCGTATGTCTATCCGTCCCATCCCATTGTACCATTCTACACGTGATACATCAAGCCGACCGCCGACCCGGGCAGTCCACAACGTCCTGCCCAACCGCCGGCCACAGTGTGAACGACTTTCTGACCCACCTTGGACGAGTTTTTGACCTGAACGCGGTAGAATATGAGCAAGAGAAAGTGTCCATGCTGCACAGGACACCAGAGTGGTATTGATGGAGTGCAGTTCACCACAGGGGGCCTCCAATGGGAAGCAATGGCTACCACAATACAGACATGAGGCTCGATGCCTTCATCGGCGAAGCTAGACGGGCAGGCTACACCAGCCTGGACGACATCCTGGAACACATCCCGGATCTCGATAAGGACGTTGCACTGTTCCACTTCCTGCTCCAACGACTTGAGGAAGCCGGCATCGACGTGATTGGGCATGATGAGGCGACGATGACAGAGTCGGACGAACCCAGCCGGCTGACCTACATTGCCGACGATGACGCCATCACACTCTACTTCCGTGAGGTGGGCACTACCCCTTTGTTGACCCGCGAGCAGGAGGGGGAGCTGGCCAGGCAAATCGAACAGGGCGAAGCGGCCAGGAGGCGGCTGGAAAGTGAGGAACTACCCACTGCCCTGCGCGCTGCGCTGGAGCGCACGGTCATGGCCGGCGAATCCGCACGCCACAGGCTGGTCACCGCAAACGCCCGGCTCGTCATCAGCCTGGCCAAGAGCTATCTGGGACAGGGTGTGCCGCTGCTGGACCTGATTCAGGAGGGCAACATCGGGCTTATGCGCGCCGCCGAGAAGTTCGACTGGCGTCGTGGCCACAAGTTTAGCACCTACGCCACCTGGTGGATTCGGCAGGCTCTGACGCGGGCCGTCGCCGATCAAGGGCGCACCATCCGGCTGCCCATTCACCGCCAGGAACAGGTTCGCAAGCTGCGCAAGGCCATGCGTGAACTGACGAAGCAACTGGGCCAGAACCCGACGCCCGAGGACCTTGCGAAGGCACTGGGCTACTCGCCAGAGGAAGTGGAGCGTCTGATTCAACACGCACAACGCCCCATGTCGCTGGAGAAGCCGGTCATGGAGTATGGCGACAGTCAGTTTGGCGAGTTCTTGGAAAGCGACGACCCGCTGCCGGTTGATCTCATCGAGGAAGACGCCCTGGTCCACGACATCCAGGCCATGCTCGGCGCCTTGCCGTCCCGCGAGGCTCGCATCATCGAGTTGCGGTACGGGCTGCGCGATGGCCACGAGTACACGCTGACAGAGGTGGGGGAACGGTTCGGGCTGACTCGCGAGCGCATCCGCCAGATTGAAAACGACGCGCTGCATCGCCTTCGCAGTCCCCGTCGAGTCCGAAAACTCCGCCCCTACCTCACGTAGTAACGACTTCAGTCGTTCCCCATGAACTCCTTGCCTCACGTAGTAACGACTTCAGTCGTTCCCCATGAACCCGCGTGAACGCCTGCTGACCGCCCTGGACGGCGGCGAACCCGACCGTGTACCGCGCGCGTTGAGTTTCTACCACGTCTCCGTCGAACGTCTGGCGCCGCCCGGCCAGTATCGAGACGACATGCTGGATGTACGCTTCGTACGATTCCGGCCCTCAGCGGAAGAAAATGAGCTGCGCCGGCGCGCGCGCCCCTTTCCCCCAGACACGCGCCTCGGCAATCCCAGCCAGGTGACGACGTATGCCCGCTGGCAATATCGCCCGGAAAGCGCTGAGCAACGCAACCCCCTGGCGCTCGCTCGCTCGTTGGACGACCTGCGCCGCTTCCCCTTCCCCGACGTGAGCGCGCCGTACCGCGTCGAAGACCTGGCCGGCCAGGTACAGGACCTGCACGCCCGGGGCCTGGCGGCCGGCGGCAACCTGCCCCACCTGGGCGGAGAACTGTTCGAGGCGGCCTGGCGGCTACGCGGCCTGGAGAATTTCCTCGTCGATCTGATCCAGCGACCCGACTGGGCGCACTTCCTCCTCGACCGCCTGACTGACCTGGCCCGCCGCAACGCCGAGACGCTGGCCCGCGCCGGCATCGACGTACTGGCCCTGGACGACGATGTGGGCATGCCCGGCACGATGATGATCAGTCCGACTCACTGGCGCGAGTTCTTCAAGCCGCGCCTGGCTGCGATTATCCAGGCCGCCCGAACGATCAAGCCTGCTTTGCGGGTCCTGTTCCACAGCGACGGCTACTTCGAGCCGATTATCGGCGACCTGATGGAGATCGGCGTGAATGCGATAAATCCCCTGCAACCGGAGCACATGGACGCTGCCCGCATCCGCCGGCGCTTCGGCCCTGGGCTGGCGCTGTGGGGCACGGTGGGCCGGCAAACCACCTTCAGCTTCGCCGTGCCCGAAGAGATTCGCCAGGAGGTGGAGCGGCGGGTGGAGACGCTGGGCCGGGCCGGCCTGGTTCTATGCCCGGCCTACGACATCGACGAGCCGGACATCCCGTGGGAGAATGTGGCCGCTTTTCTGGAGGCGGCCGAGGTGTACGGTTAGGGACAAGGAACAAGTCGGAGCATACCTGGAAGACTTGAGCTAGCCAAGCCAGAGAGATTTGAGACTTGAGATTGGAGATTAGAGATTGGGTATTGGGGACCTGTCCTGAGCTTTGTCGAAGGGTTGGAGATTGGAGACGGGCCAACCGCTCTCGAGTCGAGAACGACGTCTCTCAGCCGGACTGTGTGCGAGTGGTGGTGTTCGGCTATTACGCCGGGACGACGTTGAGCCGGGCTGCCATAGCCACTCAGATGCCTGACAATACTCACAGCGGTGGTTGGCGCGCTCACGCACCAGGCTGCGCAGAGGTCTGGGGATCTTGGTTGTCGTCATCCGCGTCGTCATCCGTCAAGCCCGGCAGGTCAACCCGATCTGGAATCTCGTAACCGCGATGGGCCAGGATGGCCAGTGCCTGGGCGCGGCGCAAAACGGAGCGATCGTACAGGTCCATCAGATGCGCCAGCTCGGCCGATTCGGCCGCCGTCAGCGAACGCGATCCCCCGGCATGAGTCAATTGGCTCAGGCGACGTTGTTGGGCCGGCGAGAGGGAGGATTCGCTGGCTGCCAGGAGCGTATCATCGCTGAACATGGTCATGGCGGCCAACTCATCTGCCAGGTCAGCCGGCAAGTTAGGGTCCTGCGGCAGGGCCACGTTGATCATCGTTGCAAGCACCTCCTCAACGGAGCGATGCGTGATCTCGGCCACGCGCTGGAGCCGGCGGAAAATGGGCTTCGGTACCTGTATGCTGGTTGCCTGGCTTGGGTAAGTCATTGCTATCTCTCTCTCCTCTGCCGGACCTTGTTCGACGGTGAAGCTGATCTAATCATAGCACGCGGCTTGCTGGCGGGCAAAAACATCTGCTCAATAGCTCGTGGTGGGTAGGGGCCATCAGGCGGTCAAGAAGCACACCTCCGCCATCCGGGCAGCGTTCGGGGAAAAGGGCCGGCGCGCGACCGCGACGCCGGGCGGGCCGACGTGCGCCGGCGCGCTGCGGCGACCGTAGCGCTCGGGCTGCGGGCACTGGCCTTTGCTGGCAGTGGCGCCGGCTACTCACAGCCGCTGATTCTGTCCCAGCAGTGTCCTCCGGCCGCTTAGGTGAATGATGGCCGGCCTGAACCCAGATTGTACGCGCCGCTACGACCAGGGACTGATTGAGGAGAGAGATTATCGGGCGAGATGAGATGCCCTCGCTGCGCAAGGATAGCCAGGGCCTGCGCTCGATGCAGCATAGAGAGGAGGGCGTCAACGACATCGGAGGAAGGATCTTGACCACAAGTTGACAGCCGGCCCAGAACGTGCTACACTGTGAGCAGTTACCGGCCCGGCGAAACACCACCCCCCAGCCTCGCCTTTGATCAAGCCGCGAACCGGGCCGGCTGTTGAACTGAATATCCCCCCATCACAACG
>JBHHTZ010000015.1:0-18220 GCA_046753605.1 Anaerolineae bacterium | reverse complement strand
GCCCCGATGATCTCGCGTCGTTCGAGCAAGGGAATGTCCGAGCGGCGGGATAGCGTCTCCAGGCGCTTCAGAGCCAGCATGGCGCTGTGGGAGTGGGTGGTGGTGTGCGTCACGATACCCAGGTTCAGCGCCATGATGTACTCAACCGCCTCGGTGGAAACCACCTCGCCGATCACCAGGATGTCCGGGCGCATGCGCAGGATGGTGGTGTTTATGGCATCGCTCATGGCCACTTCGCCCTCCTCGACCACCAGGTGGTGCAGGTGTGGGACGGCGAGCTGAAGCTCATGGAACGTTTCCACGCATGAGACCTGAGCGTGTTCTGGAATGTACTGCGAAAACGCGTTGAGAAATGTGGTCTTGCCGGCGCCCGGTCGGCCCGAGAATACGACGCTGGTGCTCATGGCGTGGGCGACCTTCGTCAGGAATTCTGCCGTCTCCTCGTCGCAGGCGCCCCGCGCAATCAGGTCATCGAAGGAGAGCTTCTTGATGGAGAACCGCCGGATGTTGATGGCGGTTCCCTCGCGGGAGAGCGGAGGAATGGTCGCCGTCAGGCGCGATCCGTCGGGCAGGCCGAGCTTGATCTGCGGCTCTTCAGCGCCTAGCTCCTTGCCCTCCAGGTCCGCAATGCGCCGCGCCAGCCGGTAGAAGTACTCATCGGGAGCCAGGTCCCCTTCGTCCTGAATCTGGCCCTCACGTTCGGTCTGGACGAATCCCTTGCGTACGATAACCTCCTCCACACCTTCCGTTTCCAGGAAGGGTTGCAAGACGCCCATGCCGACGATGCGCTTGGCGACTTCCTGCGCCACGGCCTGCCGGTCCTCTTCGGCGATGTAGAAGCCGAGGGCTTTCAGCGCGCGTAGTACATTGGCGTGAAACGCGAGGGTTTCTTCTTCTGGTGGTTCGCGCTGCCACCGGGGCACGAAGACCTCGTTCTTGATCAGGTAGTCCTGAACATCGGTGACGAGTTCGTCGTAGTTATACCCGTCGCGAACGTAAGTCTCGCGAATTGTCTCAAGCATCTCGATACGCCCGTCCTGAGCCCTGTCGCTTGTCCTGAGTCCAGTCGAAGGGAAGGGCTCCGCTACTCGATACAAGCATGGGCTAGTTCCCTGGCTGCGCTGCACCGGTGGTCGGCAGCTCGTCCGGCGGCGTCTCGGTAGGCGCCGGCGTTGCTTGCGCCGATGGAGCCTGTGGCTGTGACGACGAAGGGGCCTTGCTGACCGGTGTCGGGAACGGTGTGTACGTCGGATATGGCGTATACGTTGGCTGGACATACACTGTGGGTGAAGGTGTTGCGGTTGGAACGAAGGTCTGTTTGCCGGCCAGCGTGACCCACGCCTGGTAGCTGTCCGCTCCCAGCGCCTCGATGATGTGCCAGACTACCTCCGGTTCGGCCGCCACGCTGACGATGCTGGCCGGCGACTCGCCGCGGCCGGTGAAGGTCGGGCCACCGAGCAAGCCGCCGCCGCTGGTGCTGGGTGTCGGCTCGGCCTGGCCGGCGATCTCACCCGACGTGGCGCGCACGTCCACGACCCACACATCGCTGGCAATCAACCTGACATCCCCGGCATTGCTCTGGTCTCGCGCCTCGTGATAACCGTAGATGTTCACGCGCGCGCCGGGCTTCAACTGACCGCCGACCATTTCGTCGAAGCGGCCGGAGAAGCTGGTGATCTCCAGGCCCAAGTCCTCGACGAAGCGGACCTCCTCGATGGGCTTGGCTTCGCCGCGGCCGATGGTCTGGCCGACCTTGATCGGCTCAGTGCTGATCATGCCGATGGCGTCATTCATGTCGTAGGCGAACTTGGCCTGGTCAGCCGGCACGGTGCGCTCTTCGAGCATGTCCGGCTCGATGCGCGTGTAGGTCGGGATGTCGGATTTGGCTACCGCGATGGTGCGTGGTGGCGGTGGCAGGGGCTTAACCAGGATGTCGCGGACGCTAATGGCTATTCCGGCTAAACCCAACAGCACGGCTAATCCGAGCAGCAAGGTTCGGTTCATATTGCCTCCAGTTTTTCTCGCCGTAGGTCTCGGCGAGGATTGGTTTGCCCAGCTTGCCCTCGAAGCGATCCGCCTGGCCTACATCCGGCAGGTCCAGTGTGCGGTCGATGCCACTGAGGGCGATGCTGTCCAGTGTTCCCTTCTGGTTGAGGATGATGCCGGCGCGCCGGCCCAGTTCTTCCTTCAGCTTGCGGGCGTTCTCGACGGCGTCGGGCCGGGGGGTGGTGACGATGTACCACTGGTCGATCTCTTCGCGGATCGCGCTCAGCAGCGCGTGGGGGAAATGGACGTCGGCCACAGTCAGGACGTGCCGGGCGAGTTGTTCCTTGATGTACCGGCCAATCAGTTGGACCGACAAGTCGCGGCAGTTGTCGTAGTCCATGGGTATAACTGTGACGCCCTTCCAGGTGGCCGGCTCCATATCCGGCTGCGTCGCAAGATCGAACAGGTGTGGGATGTCTCCACCGATGAGGGCGGCCAAAGCGGACTCACCGTAGGCGAACTCCGTCAATAGCACGGGCAGTTTCGTTCGCCGGGCGAAGTGCAGCGCCGTGTCGATGGCCAGAACGGTTTTGCCCGTCCCCCCGGAGTAGGAAGCAAAGGCGATGGACCGCTTGGACGGCAGGCCGGTGATCTCACCCCGAATGCGGCGCGCTTCCATGATCCAGTTGTCAGGCTCGGCAAGGAAATCGTCGCTGGCGACGTACGGCACCTCGGAATTCTCCAGGAGATCCCGGACCATTTCGACGCTGTAGGGATGAGGCACCAATTCGTCGAAGTTGACAATCACAAGTTGTGCGCCGGGCAGCTCGTCGTACAAACCGCCGGTGAACAACGCCTCCTCGTATTCGATGCCTTCCACGCCCTGGAACGCATCAAACACGGCGAGGTCTGAGGTTGCGACCAATACTTTCACAGTGCCTCCCACATTGCAAAAAGATAGCGATGCCACCCGTGCAGTTCGCCGAAACGTTTGACACACCAGTACTTCGAATGAAAGCTGATAAAAAAGGCCAGCGGGCCTCCGGTATCGAACTGGGCAGGGCCGAGAGCCTGGCGCCACACAGCAAGAGCAATTAGTTCAGTTCGTGATTACGAAGCGTGTCTGAGAACGTTACGCTGTGACAGCGTACCACCTGACACAAATGCTGCCGGCAGGGCATCGCATTGAGAAAACCCACAATCAATTAGCTAAATTCTAAATTCACTCTGTCACAAGCTTGTCACAGTCACCATTATACCACAATCAAGCATTGATTTCTTGCCCATAGTCTGTCAGAACCCTGACCATTCTTTGTCATTTCTGACATTCCTGACCGTCTATCACGAGGTCTGAAGCCTCCGCAGGCCCATGCGTGGCGTCGGGTGTGCCTCTCCCACAGACTGCATCGGACGCTTGCCCGCTACTCGACGAGTTGTCTATGCTTTCCCAACGATTGCACGCGAAGTGCCCCCATGATACCCTGACAAGTCTGACATCCGTTTGCCTTTGAACGTCAGTTGTGATAGTATAGACAGCAGGTCTTCTAGTCATCTGTGAACCCGGACAGCCACATTCAACAGACTGTCCCGGTTATCGCCCCGGTCACCAATCTCTACCGGATACGAACTGAATCGACGGTCTGCGGTCGATGGCCGGCCATGGCCATCAGAAGCAGAGAAAGACCTGCAAGCGCTGATCGACTTTCGTAGCACTCTGCTGGTGAGATAAGGCATTGCGTACAGAGAATCCCTACATCATAACACCCCTGACGGGAGAAAACGGCTTCTACGGGCGGACTGACATCCTGCAGTTTGTCCACAACACCCTCGCCTCACCCTATCAGAGGGTCATCGTCCTGTACGGCCAGCGACGGATCGGCAAGACCTCGCTGCTGCACCAACTGAGCCAGCCTCACCACATCCCGCCCGGCTTCCTGCCGATCTACTTCGACCTGATGGGGCGAGCCCAGCAAACCCTGGGCGAAGCCCTGTACGGCCTGGCCCGCGAGGTGATGAAGAAGCTGGGGCTGCCCCGGCCGAACCAAACCGATTTCCAGGAAGAGACGTACTTCCAGGACCAGTTCCTGCCACAGGCGTACCAGGCGCTGGGCAAGCGCCAGCTCCTGTTTCTCATCGACGAGTTCGACGTGCTGGGGGAGGTGCCGGCCACCCGCAAAGCAGCCATCGAGACCTTCTTCCCCTATCTGCAAGAGTTGATCCTGGATGAGGACCGCGTCTCCTTCATCTTTGTGGTTGGTCGCCGGCTGGACGAACTACCCAGCCGCATCAAGGCCACCTTCAAGTCGGCGCAGTTCAAGCACATCTCCGTCCTGAACCGCGCCGATGCCCGCCGGCTCATTGTCGAGCCGGCCAGGAATCAACTGGAATACGAAACCGAGGCGGTTGAGGCGATCCTGGACCTGGCAGCCGGCCACCCCTACTTCACCCAGCTCATCGGCTACGCGATATTCGATGAACTGTCGCACAACGGCCGCTCGGTGGTGACGTTGGCCGACGTAGAAGAGGCCGTGGAGCGCGCCATGGAACTGGGCATGGGGGGTCTGGCCTGGTTCTGGGATGAGTTCCCGCCGGCTGAGCGCTTTATTCTGTCGGCCATTGCCCATGTGACGGACAACGGCGGTGTCGCGCACCAATCCCGCATTCGCCAGGTACTGCGCGAGCACGGTGTGCGGCTGCAAGGCATTGAATTGTCCAGCGCGCCGGCCGTGCTGGCCGAATGGGGAATCATCTACCAGCCGGAGCGCGACGCCTATCGCTTTGTCGTTGAGTTCCTGCGCCGCTGGGTTCGGACCAGACATTCGCTGGCCGAGGCGAAGCGTGAGCTGGAGAGCGTCAGCCCGCGGGCCATCTCCCTCTACGAAGCGGCCCGCAGTGCTCACATCGAAGGCGATCTGAGCACAGCCGTCGATGACTATCGGCGGGCGTTAACAGCGAACCCCAATCACACGGGGGCACAGTTGGGATTGGCCCAGGCGCTGCACGAACAGGAGTTGCTCTCGGAGGCTATCGAGGCCTACGAGCGAGCGTACGACCTGGACCGGGCCAGCGCATGGGACGGGCTGCTGGCTGTACGACAGGACTACGCTGCCCGGTTGAAGGCGGAAGGGAACCTGGCCGGCGCTGTCGAGCAGTATCAGCAGCTCCAAGAACATGTCCCTGAAGATCCAGATGTCATTGCAGCTCTGCACAGCCTGTTGCGCCAGCAGGGTGAAGCCTACCTGGCGAACAACCAGATGGAAAGCGCGCTGGCCGCGTTCCAGGAAGCCTTGAACCTCGACCCCGACAACCAGGCGATCATCGACCAGATCACCACGCTGCGCGCGCGCCTCCGGCAGTCCCATAATGCGCGACTGCAACGCGAGTTGGTCCGTCGGGGTGTGTTGGAGCGGCAAGTGTTAGACGAACGCGAAGCGCGGGAGCGTGCAGAACTTCGGGCCCAACGGGCGTTCCAGTTGGCGATGGGGCTGGCCGGCGCAGGCGTGATCATCAGCCTGGTCAGCGCTCTCCCGCTGGTGGTCCGCGTGGGTTTGGCCGGCGCGATGATGGCAGCCGTTGCCGCGACCTATTTCTGGCAGAGGTAGGGGCGAGGCAGGTCGGAGAGAGCGTTCATCTTGCAAAGAGACCATCTCTCCGACCTGCCTCGCCCCTACAAACCAGCGGAATCGCCACAAAACGAGATTACGAGGAGCAGATCGCCCATGCAGGTGAACAACCCCTTTGTCTACCACGTGCCGGTTGCGCCGGCGAATTTCGTCGGGCGCGAGCGACTCCTTTCGCTAGTCTTCAGCCAGTTGCGGAGTCCCAGTCGGGCGAACATCGCACTGTTCGGGCCGCTGGGTATTGGCAAGACATCACTGCTGGACCACATCGCTGATCCTGAGATTGCAGCGCAGTGGGGACTGGACAGCGATCACTATCTGGTGTGCAAAGTCGACTGCCAATCCCTGGGTGACTTCACGCCTGACCTTTTTTGGCGTCGCCTGCTGCGGTGCATATCTCGTACAGCGGAGGGAGAACTCCAGGCGGCAGTCAGTGCGCTGGCTGACAAGGACGAGATCGGCTTTGAAGACATCCAGGATCTGCTGGACGACCTTGACTGGCATGACACGATTCTGATTGCTTTGCTCGATGAGTTTGAATGCGTGGTTCGCACAGACACCGAGTTGGCAGAGCGGACCACACGACACTTCCTGGGAATGCTGAGTTCCCTTGGCCGGCGCACACCCCGCACCTTCGCGATGGTGGTCGCGACGGCAGATCCGCTTACTCTGCTGGACGACGACCTGGGCGTCTGGCGTGGCTCACCCTTCCCCACGATCTTCCTCAGCCAGGAGCTGTCGGCCTTCACGATGAGCGAGGCCAATGAGCTTTTCGACCAGGCGCTGGCCGACACCGGTGTCCTCTTCAGCGATAGCGAGCGAGAGATCATCTTTGAGCAGACCGACGGCCACCCGGCGCTGCTTCAAGCCGCGGCACACGCGTTATTCGACGCCAAACAGCGCGGCGTGAAGGGCAAGGCACTGCAGACGGTAATCAAGCGCGCCGTGGCTCGCAGCCGAGACAACGGTGCACACACTAGCTCAGCAGCCAAAGGTCTGGAGATGGACATCGACACAGGTGTCGTGTGGGTGCATGGGCAGCGTGTCGATGGTCTGACCCCCATGGAGTTCAGGCTGCTTGAGCTCCTGTACAAGAACGCCGGCCGAGTTTGCCCGAAATACGAGATTTGGCAGGCGGTGTGGCCAGAGTTCGAAGAGGGCATGGCGGACTACCCCATCCAAAAGCTTGTTAGCCGGCTGAGGCAGAAGATCGAGCCAAACCCCAGCCAGCCCCGCTACATCCTCACTGCGCGGGGACGTGGGTACAAGTATGTGCCGGCGTGAGGTGAGGGTCAACCCAGTGCGACCATAGCCCAGGTGTACCCCGATTCATTCCTCCGCTCTCCTCTTGTTGGCCTAACCAACTCGTGCTATACTCAGCAGTAAAGTTCCGACCCTTGTGACCTGCAACCCTTCAACCTGTAACCAAGCCGGACGGTGGTTAGCCATGCCCAAAGTTCACACCAATGGAATCGACATCCACTACGAGACGAGCGGCGCCGGCCCTCCGCTGGTGCTCATCGCCGGCGTCGGCTACGGTCTGTGGTTCTGGCACAAAGTGGCGCCGAAACTGGCCGAGCATTTCCAGGTGATCGCTTTCGACAACCGGGGAGCCGGGCAGTCCGACAAGCCCGATGGTCCCTACACCGTGCCCATGATGGCTGCTGATACGGCCGGCCTGATGGATGTGCTGGGCGTCCGGGGAGCGGCCGTGTTGGGCCACTCGCTGGGCGGATACATCGCTCAGGAGTTGGCACTGAGCCGGCCGGAGTTGGTCGGCCAACTGATCCTGGCTGCGACCAACCACGGCGGCCCCAACGCCATCCCGATCACGCCCGAGGCGCTGGAGGTTCTGACGAATCGCGAGGGCGACCCGCTGGAGCTGATCAGGCGGGGGATTGCCATTGCGGCTGCCCCTGGCTTCGCCGAGCGGCAGCCCGAAGTCGCACAAGAGTTGTTGGAATACCGCCTGACCAACCCGGTGCCGCCGGCCCAGTACCAGGCCCAGGTGATGGCCGGCGCCGCCATGATCACTACCAGCTACGAAGGCCGGCTCCACGAAATTCAGGTACCCACCTTGATACTCTTCGGTGAGCACGACAAAGTGGTGCCGCCGGGTAACGCTGAATTGCTCGCCAACAAGATTCTCGGCGCTCAGGTGAAGATCCTGGCCGGCGTGGGACACATCTTTCCGGTTGAAGACCCGGCCGCGACTGTCGCCGCTCTTCTCGATTTCCTGACTGAGAGCGGAGCATGAGCCGCTACGCGCAAATCCTCAGCACCGGGCGCTACATCCCCGAAAAGGTGATCACCAACGACGACTTGAACGCGATGCTGGGCGAGAACGTCGGGGACTGGCTGGTGGACAACGTTGGTATCCGCGCGCGTCACGTCATGGCCGACGACGAGACCACCTCCGACATGGTTGTGGTAGCCTCGCGCCAGGCGCTGGAGCGGGCCGGCCTCGCCCCCACCGACCTGGACCTGATCATCGTCGCCACCGACACGCCAGACTACATCAGCCCGGCGACGGCGTCGGTGGTGCAGGGCAAGCTGGGTGCGGACAACGCCGGCGCCTTCGACATCAACTGCGCCTGCGCGGCCTGGGTCACGGGCATGGACATGGCCGCACGCTACATCGCCACCGATCCCGACTACCGGTACATTCTGGTGGCCGGCGGCTATGGCATGACCAAATACGTTGATTGGACCGACAAGTACACCTGCACCCTGTTCGCCGACGGAGCGGGAGCGGTCGTGGTGGGCGCCGGCGACGAGCCGGGCTTCCTGGCCGGCAAGCTGATCGCCCGAGGCGAGTATCACGATGCGCTGGGGATCTACACCGGCGGCACCTACCGTCCGGCCACGCCGGAGAATATCGCAGAGTACGGCAAGCCGGTGGTGCAGTTCGTCAAGAAGTTCCCGGCGACGTTCAACTCCGACAACTGGCCACTGCTAATCCGCGCTGCGGTCGCCAAGGCCGGCCTGTCCCTGGACAACATTGACTTCTTCCTGTTCACCCAACTGAACCTGCGCACCATCGAGCAGGTCATGGACAAGCTAGACCAGCCGATGAGCAAGACCCACTGGGTCATGGACAAGTGGGGCTACCTGGGCTCCGCCTGCATCCCGGCCGCGCTGGACGATGCCTTGGAGCGAGGTATCGGCCCGAAGCATGGAGACAACGTCGTATTCTGCGCCTCGGGCGGGGGAATCGCTATTGCGGCTACAGTATGGCGATGGACGGCTGGATAGTGGATAGTGGATAGTGGGTAGTGGTCAGGGTATAGCGGGCGGGTGTGAGTGTTGAGAAGTAGAGTCCAGATCTTGAAGGAGGGAAAGATGGCAAAGACGGTCAGGAGTTATCGGGATTTGATAATATGGCAGAAGGCGATTGAGCTGGCCAAGCAGGTCTATGTGCTGACGCACAAGTTTCCCAAATATGAGACCTACGGTCTGGCGGACCAACTGCGACGGTCCTCAGTCTCCGTAGCCTCGAACATTGCTGAAGGCCAAGCCAGGCAGCATACCGGCGAGTTTCGCCAGTTTCTCTACACCGCTCTTGGTTCTGCTGCTGAAGTTGACACTCAGTGCGTGATTGCCCATGAGTTAGACTATATCACCACCGAAGAAGCCGCCGACATTGAACAGCGCATTGTCGAGCTGCGAAAAATGACATACACTCTCATCTCTCGCCTGCCCGGCTGACCACCCACCACTGACCACTACCCACTATCCACTACCCACTGCGAACGGAGTGAGCTATGCACATCGGCGATTACCTGGGACGGCGTGAACTCTATAGTCCTGGAAGGCTGGCCATCCTGGATGCCGGCAAGTCTCCGGAGTGGCGATTGACCTACCGCCAACTGAATCAGCGCGCTAACCGATTCGCCAACTGGCTGCGGGACGTGGCCGGCATCGACAAGGGCGACCGCGTGGCCATCCTGGCGCGCGACGGTGTGGAGCACCTGGACTGCTTCTTCGCCTGCGCCAAGCTGGGCGCCATTCACACCGCCCTCAACTGGCGGCTTCACTGGCGCGAACTGGCCGGCATCATCCAAAACACCCAACCCAAAGCCCTGATCTACTCCGATGACTTCAAAGACAACGTGGCTCTCCTGGAATCTGAGTTTCGCAATACGCAATACGCAATACGCAGTTACCTCCATGTCGAGGGCGCCGGCATCCCCGGCAGCCTCCACTACGAAACAACGCTACAATCAGCAAAGCCCACCCCTGTCACCTGCGAATCCCTGGAAGCCGAGGACACCGCCGCCCTCATCTTCACCGGCGGCACCACCGGCCTGCCGAAAGCAGCTATGGTCAGCCACCGCATGATCGCCTGGAACACCCTCAACACCGTCATCCACGATGTGACCCACAACGACATCTACCTGAACGTCTTTCCCATGTTCCACACCGGCGGGCTGTTCGTCTACACCCTGCCCCAGGTCATCTTCGGCGGGACCACGATCCTGATGCGCCAGTTCGAGCCGGCGCGAGTGCTGGAACTGATCGAGCGGGAGCGCGTGACCATCTTTGCCGGCGTGCCTACCATGTACCAGATGCTGACCCAGGCCCCCAACTGGGAGACGGCCGATCTCAGCTCTCTGCGCTTCTGCACCAGCGGCGGCGCGCCGTTGCCGGTGCCGCTGGTCGAGAAGTACACCCGGGAGAAGGGCGTTCGGTTCAAGCAAGGCTTTGGCATGACCGAGTTTGGCCCTGGCATCTTTGCCCTGGCTCCGGAGGATGCCATCCGCAAGGCCGGTAGCATTGGCCGGCCCAACTTCTTCGTCGATGCCCGCATCGTGGACGATGACAACAACCCCCTCGGGCCGGACGAGGTCGGCGAACTCGTGCTCAAGGGACCGTCGTACTGCTCCGGTTACTTCAACAATCCGGAGGCCACAGCCCAGGCGGTGGACGACGAAGGCTGGTTCCACACCGGCGACCTGGCCCGGTACGACGAGGAGTGGTACTTCTACATCGTGGACCGCAAGAAGGACATGTTCGTGAGCGGCGGCGAGAACGTCTACCCGGCCGAGATCGAGGCCGTGCTCTACGAGCATCCCGCTGTCCACTTGTGCGCCGTCATCGGCGTGCCCGACGAAAAGTGGGGCGAAGTCGGCAAGGCGTGTGTCGTCCTCAAACCCGGCACGTCGGCAACTGAAGAGGAGCTGATCGCCTTCGTGCGAGATCACCTGGCGCGCTACAAAGTGCCCCGGAGCGTCGAGTTCATGAGCGAATTGCCCCTCTCCGGCGCCGGCAAGATTCTCAAGCGCGAACTGCGTAACCAGTTCGCGACCCAACCTTCAGCCATCCAGCCATCCAGCCATCCAGCCATCTAGCCAACAAGTCATTCAAGAATGGAGAAACCCATGAGCAACATCCCAACCCTGGAGGGCATCACCTCCAGCATGATCCAAACCAGCCGGCTGAACACCCACGTGCTGACCTGCGGGCCGGAGGACGGCACACCAGTCGTCTTCTTGCACGGCAACTTCTCAGCGGCCACGTACTGGGAGGAAACGATGCTGGCCCTGCCGGCCCCTTCGGCGAGCTCAGGGCAAGGCTATCGGGCCATTGCCCCCGACCTGCGCGGCTACGGCTGGACCGAAGACAGGCTGATCGATGCCACGCGCGGCATGCGCGACTGGAGCGACGACCTGGACGCCCTGTTTGCGGCCCTGGGCATTGAGCAGGCGCACCTGGCCGGCTGGTCGCTGGGAGGCGGCGTGATCTACCGCTTCCTGATTGACCACCCGGACAAAGTCCTGTCGGCGACACTGGTCTCGCCCGTCTCGCCCTACGGCTTCGGCGGCACCAAAGGCGTGGAGGGCGCGCCGTGCTACGATGACTTTGCCGGCTCCGGTGGCGGCGTGGTCAATCCCGAGTTCGTGAAGCGAATCAGGGCCGGCGACCGCAGTGACGAGGACCCAAATTCGCCGCGCAATGTGATCAACGCTTTCTACTACAAGCCGCCCTTCCGCGCTGCCCGCGAGGAGGATTTCCTCACTGCCGCCCTGATGGAGAAGATGGGCGACGACCGCTATCCGGGCGACTTTGTGCCATCGCCCAACTGGCCCAACGTTGCACCAGGCCAGTGGGGGCCGATTAACGCCGGCTCGCCGAAATACGTCCTGGACGACGTGCCGGCTTTGATCGCCACCAAGCCCAAGCCGCCCATCCTCTGGGTCCGCGGCAGCGACGACATGATTGTCTCCGACAACTCGATGTTCGACTTCGGCGCGCTGGGCAAGATGGAATTCGTGCCCGGCTGGCCCGGCGACGATGTTTGCCCGCCACAACTGATGGTGAGCCAGACCCGCACCGTGCTGGAGCAATACGCCGCCAACGGCGGCCGCTTCCAGGAGCATGTCATACCGGACACTGCCCACGGCCCGCACATTGAGAGGCCGGCTGAGTTCACCGCAATTTTCCACCCATTTCTTGCAGAGAATGGGTGAAGAGAGTGAAAAGGAGAAAGACAAACCAATGAAAGCAATACGTGTACACGAGTACGGCGGCCCCGAGGCCCTCAGCTATGAGAACACTTCCCTGCCCGAGCCGGGCGCCGGCGAGGCGCGAGTGAAAATCGAGGCCGCCGGCCTCAACTTCATCGACGTCTACCACCGCATGGGGCGCTACCCGGCCGAGCTCCCCATCACCCCCGGCGTGGAAGGGGCCGGCGTGGTGGACGCGGTCGGCCCGGAGGTCGCGGATCTCCAGCCGGGGGACCGCGTAGTCTACGTCATGCAGATGGGTTCCTACGCCGAATACGCTGTCGTGCCGGCGTGGAAACTCGTTCAGGTCCCCGACGACATCGACATCCGGCAGGCGGCTGCGGTCATGTTGCAGGGAATGACGGCGCACTATCTCACCCACAACACCTATCCCCTGCAACCGGGCGACACGGCCCTCGTCCACGCGGCAGCCGGCGGCGTCGGCCTCTTGCTGGTCCAGATGGCCAAACAGCGCGGCGCACGCGTCATCGGCACCGTGTCAACCGAGGAGAAGGCCCGGCTGGCCAGGGAGGCCGGCGCGGACGAGGTGATCCTCTACACCCAGGTTGATTTTGAAGCGGAGACCAAACGCCTGACCAGCGGCCAGGGAGTCAACGTCGTCTACGAGTCGGTCGGCAAGACGACCTTCGACAAGAGCCTGAACTGCCTGAAACCGCGCGGCTACATGGTCCTGTACGGCCAGTCCAGCGGGCCGGTGCCGCCCCTGGATCCTCAGGTGTTGAATGCCAAGGGGTCGCTCTTCCTGACCCGCCCCAGCCTGGGGCACTACGCCGCCGACCGGGCGGAGATCGTGCAACGCGCCGGCGACCTGTTCGCGTGGATGCGGGCCGGCCAGCTCAAGGTGCGCATCGACAAGACCTTCCCCCTGGCCGAGGCCGGCGACGCCCACCGCTACCTGGAAGGCCGCAAGACGAAGGGCAAGGTGCTGTTGATCCCGTGAGCAGGGCCTTCGCCTCTGCGCTCTGAGCCTGGCGAATGAATTCGCGGCAACCGTTGCGAAGCCGCCCTACGGCGGCTAGTCGGCGTAGGGCGACCCTTCGACAGGCTCAGGACGCCGCTTCGCAATGGTAGGTGCAGTTTCAACTGCCCAGTAGATACCGGAGCAAACACCATGTACATTGGAGATTGGCTGACGCGGCGGGAAATGCTGACGCCGGACAAGGTGGCGCTGGTAGACACCATCGCCAGCCGCCGCATCACATACCGCCAGTGGAACCGCCAGACCAACCGGCTGGCTAACTGGCTGAGAGAAGACCTCGGCATCCGCAAAGGCGACCGGGTGGCGGTGTGGGCCATGAACTGCGTCGAATACCTGGACGTCTGGTTCGCCTGCGGCAAACTGGGGGCCATCCTGCAAAACCTGAACTGGCGGCTGGCCGTGCCGGAGATCGAGGGCCTCATCAACGACGCCGGCCCGAAAGCGTTGATCTACGGCGAGGATTTCGTCGAGCAGGTCAACGCTCTGCGCGGGCGGGTGGCCGGCGTGCGGCATTTCGTGGCTCTGGGGACCCGGGCCGTGCCGGACGACCTGCCCTTCGCCACGCGAGACCGCTATCCCGCTACCCCACCGCCGGAGGTCAATCTGACATGGGATGACCCGTGGGTAATATGCTACACCGGCGGCGCCACCGGCCTGCCCAAAGGCGCTATCCTGACCCACGGCAACGTCACGTGGAACTCGGTCAACACGGTGATGAGCTGGGGACTGAGGCCCGACGACGTGGCTATCTTGAACGCTCCCCTGTTTCACACGGGCGGCCTCAACGTCTTCACGGCTCCCCTGGTGCACATCGGCGGCGCCAGCATCGTGTGTCGCGCCTTCGATGCGGACCAGGTGTTCGACCTGATCGACAACGCGGGCGTCACACTCTTTTTCGGCGTGCCGACCATGTTCATCGCGATGCAGCAACACCCCCGGTGGCCGGAGGCCGACTTCGCCGGCTGCCGGCTGATCATCAGTGGCGGCGCGCCGTGCCCGATGCCCGTCTTCGAGCGGTTCTGGGAGAAGGGGGTGGACTTCAAGACCGGCTATGGTCTGACGGAGGCCGGCCCCAACACCTTCTGGCTGCCAGCCGAGGACGTGCGCCGCAAGCCGGGCGCCGTCGGTTTTCCTCTGTTCCACATCGACGTGCGGATCGCGCGGGAAGACGGCAGCCAGTGTGCTCCTGGCGAGGTGGGTGAGCTGATCATCCGCGGGCCGCATGTCACGCCTGGCTACTGGAACAACCCGGAGGCCACGGCCGCCGCCATCGTGGATGGCTGGCTGCACACCGGCGACCTGGCGCAGCGCGACGAGGAGGGATACTACTACATCGTTGGCCGGCTGAAGGAGATGTTCATCTCCGGCGGCGAGAATGTCTATCCCGCCGAGGTGGAGAGCGTGATGCACGGTCATCCCGCCGTGGCCGAAGCAGCCCTGATCGCGGTGCCCGATCCGAAGTGGGGCGAGGTCGGGCGGGCGATCGTGGTGCTGAAGCAGAGCGCGACGCTGGATGAGGCAGATCTGCGGGCCTATTGTCGCCAGCGCCTGGCCGGCTACAAAGTGCCAAAATCGGTTGTCTTTGTTGAAGAACTGCCGAAGACGGGGGCCGGCAAGATCGACAAGCCAAAGCTGATCGAGCTATATGGGCATCCCAACCAGCACGACATCTGGTAGTCAACAGATTCTGGCGCGCGAATTGGCTGGATGCTACGTGAGCCATCCAACCATCCAGCCATCCATTCTCGGAGCCGAAGGAGGAGAAACAGAATTGAGCACAGAGAGTCCATCACAAACCACAATCGAGGTAGGCCAGAAGGCATCGTTCACAAAGACGATCACCGAGACAGATGTCGTTCTGTTCGCCGGCTCCACCGGCGACATGAACCCGTTTCACATCGACGAGGAGTTCGCAAGGCGAGCCCGCTTCGGGACGCGTATCGTGCATGGCATGCTGGTAACAGGGCTGATCTCAGCCGTGATGGGGATTAAGTTGCCTGGTCCAGGAACGATCTATCTGCACCAGGAGCTAGATTTCCGGCACCCGGTCTACATCGGGGATACCGTCACAGCCGTTGTTGAAGTGCTTCACGTGCGTGAGGATAAGCCAATTGTCACCCTGTCCACCAACTGCTATAATCAAAACGAGGTGTTAGTTGTTGAGGGCAAGGCGGTCGTCCTGGTGGATCGGGTGCCTTTCAAATACCACGGCTAAGAGAGAGACCCTAAAGGTTTCGGAAACCTTTAGGGTCTGTAAACCGATAAGGCGGGATTTTGATAGCAACCGAGGTTTTGTTAGCAGCGTTCATCATATTCACCCTCCGCGTGATAGGCGTGACACTGGCCACTGTGCGAGTGCTGCTGATGACGCGGGGCTACAAGCTACCTGCGGCAAGCATCGGGTTCTTCGAGGTACTGGTGTATGTCCTGGCCATTGGTCAGGTGGTGCAAAACCTGTCGAACCTGTGGAATATTTTTGGCTACTGTTTCGGGTTCTTTGTCGGCACGCTGTTGGGGATGTGGATTGAAGGGCGACTGGCCCTCGGCCACGCCACAGTGCGTGTGGTGTCGGTAGAGCGGGTGGACGCCATCGCCGATGCGATTCGTGAGGCCGGCTACGGGGCAACCGAGGGCTGGGGCCATGGAGCGAAGGGCCTGATCGGCACAGTCAAGACTGTAGTCCGGCGCAAGGACGTAGACGAGGTGTGCGCCCTGGTCCGGCGCACTGACCCCGAAGCCTTTATCACTGTGGAAGAAACCCGCTGGGTCTCGCGGGGGTACGTGCGCACGGCGCGACATGAACGTTAGTCAGCGAGCATCCAATGAGCTTCCCACTCTTGACAATTGGTGATGAACATGGTACAATACTACAAACTGAAAGGTGAATCACCTGTCAACTTTCTCGTGAGACCAACCAGTGATACGACCGAGCACCCCGCGTGGCCAGCAAACCCGTCAGAATCTTCTGCAAGCCGCCGAAGAAGTCTTTGGCGAGAAGGGGTATGAACGCGCCTCCATCGTTGAGATTACCCGGCGAGCCGGCGTTGCGCAAGGCACCTTCTACAACTACTTTCCCGACAAAAAGGCTGCCTTCGTCGAGCTCGTCCAGGAACTGGGCCATCGCCTGCGTCAAGAGCTGGCCGAAGCTGTAGCCGGCATTTCCGACCGGATAGAGGTGGAGCAGGTTGGTTTTCGCACCTTTTTCACCTTCGCCCACAGACACAAGAGCCTTTACAAGATCGTGCGTCAGTCGGAGTTCGTGGATGAGGAACTCTTTCGCTCGTATTATCAGCGTCTAGCCGAGGGGTATATCCAGGGCCTGGCCCAGGCGATGGACGAAGGGCAAATCCGACGCCTCGACCCGGAGAGCTTGGCTTACTGCCTCATGGGGATAGGCGACTTCCTGGGTATGCGCTGGGTGCTTTGGGAAGACAAGAGCCCACCGGAAGAGGTCATTGAAACCATGATGGCTTTCATCCGCAACGGGATAGATCGCCGGCAAGCCGGCGGTTGAAACCGCGCCTACCATTGCGAAGCGGCGTCCTGAGCCTGTCGAAGGGTCGCCCTTCGGCGACTGGCATTTAGTCCGCGCAGGCGGACTTCGCAGAGGTTGCCGCGAATTCATTCGCCAGATCGACGACAAACCGGTTCAACGACAACCCACAAGGAGGAGGAACAATGAAGAAACTGCTCGTTCTGCTGTCGCTGTTGACCGTGCTGGCCTTGCTGGCCGCGTGCGGAGGACAGCCGGCAGCCCAGCCCACGTCGGCGCCCGCGCCGACCACACCGCCCCAGCCGGCGGCAACCGAGGCGCCGTCGGCGCCCAGCGGCGAGCCGATCACGCTTGGGCTGATGACCGACCAATCGGGCCCCCTGGCTATCTACGGGCCGATGCAGGAACGTGGCTTCCGCCTGGGATTGGAGTACGCCACCGATGGCTCCCTGGCGGTGGCCGGCCATCCCCTTCAGATCAGCGTCAAAGATAACGGGAGTGACCCCGAGACGGCCGTCACCCAGGCCCGAGAACTGATTGAGTCCGAAGGCGCACGAATCCTGGTGGGCACCGTGAGTTCTGGCGCGACCATGGCTGTTGCGGAAGTTGTCAAGGAAAACGAGGTGATCCTCATCGCTGAGCCGGCCGCGAGCCCGGCCATTACTGGCGGCAACTTCAACCCCTACACCTTCCGCACCAGCCGAAACAGCGTCCAGGATGCGCTGACCATGACGTCGTATCTGACGGACATCGGCGAGACCTTCGTTCAGATCGCGCCGGACTACGCCTTTGGTTATGGCTCGGCCGCCGGCTTCTATAACAGTGTGAAGGCACTGGGAGGTAAATTCGTCATCAACGATACGGCCGAGCAGTCGGGAACCGTTTTTATCCCGCTGGAGACCACGGATTTCACCCCTTACCTCAACCAGGTCCTGGATGCCAAGGCGGACGTGCTCATTGTGACCTGGGCGGGCGCTGGCTTCGTGCCGCTGTTCCAGCAGATGCAGGAACTGGGAGTCTTCGATGAGATGACTGTTGCCACAGGTATGGGCGACAACCAGACCCTGGCGGCGGGTTACACCAATGCCATCGGCTCGGTTGGCGTGAGTGTTTACCACTACACGCTGCCCAACAACGATGTCAATGACTGGCTCGTCAAGCGGCATCAGGACGAGTATGGCTCTCCACCGGACCTGTTTACCGCCGGCGGTTTTGCGGCCGCCCAACTGGTGGTGGCAGCGCTGGAGAAGACGGGTGGAGACACCAGCGCCGATGCTCTGATTCCGGTGCTGGAAGGTATGGAGTTCGATGGACCCAAGGGCAAGTACATCATCCGCGACTACGATCACGTAGCCCTTCAGCCCATGTACCTGGTCGAATTGACTAATGTGGACGATCCCGACTTCAAGTTCTTCAAGCTCATCAAGGAGTTCGGACCGGAAGAGACAGCGTCGCCCTGCATGCTCGCCGGCGAGTACGCAGACCGCTGCCCGTAACGTCGCAAGTTTCAAGGTGCCGGTCACTTGCAGAGTGACCGGCACCTATCTCTTTCTGCGGAGTGCAACTTGGCTGCCCAGGCTATTCTCGAAACCCACGATCTATCCAAACACTTCGG
>JBHHTZ010000014.1:0-18277 GCA_046753605.1 Anaerolineae bacterium | reverse complement strand
GAACCTGTCCAAAATCGTAGAGATAGTTGGTCTCTGCCAGTCCGGGCAGTGCCAGACGCGGATTGTCACCAATCGGCACCTCGTCACCGGCGGGCAGGCGTGCCTGCCGGACTGCCGGCTGGTCGAACGGCGCCTGCTGAGCCTGTCCCGGCTGAATCTGGATTGGATTCCCAGGCTGGGCCGGCTGCAGGCCGGGCTGCTGGAAGGCCGGCTGCGGAATCGCAGCCGTCTGCGGCTGGTTGCGCTGTCCCAACTTCAGCCCGACAAAGAATACCAGACCGAGGGCGACCAGAAATGTTACCCCTGCCAAAAGAGCGTAGAAGAGTCGGGAGTCCAGCTTGATGACCACCTGCCCCCCACTCTGTCCTTGGTTAGCCATGAATGATCCTCCTTCTTATCAAGAAAGTATGTCTTACCCGATGTCACTCAACATTAGTCACAGTTCACGCCTCGGTCAGGAGACCTTCGGCGAACATATCCCGCATCCCGGCCTCGGTCAGGAGACCTTCGGCGAACATATCCCACAGACCTTCGGCGAACATGCGCGTATCCCGTATCCCGTATCCCGCTAAGGGAGCCACTCAAACCAGCGTATGCCGGTATCTACCTTGTGTGGATGACCGCCATCGCGCAGCATGGTATAAAGATGCTGCATCCGATCCGTATAGGAGAAACCCAGAAACGCCCACACGGTGCCATCTGGCGAAAGCGCCGGCTCCTGCAAATAGAAGACCTTCTGCAAGTCAGTGATCTGCCGTGGCTCGCCACCGCCGGCCGGTACAGCCCACCAGTTCTCAAGATCAGGGCCGGCTTCGCCGCCGTACCCCTCCGCGCGATCGGCGCGGCCATAGTCTCGCCCAACGGTGGCGAAGAGCACCGTCTCGCTATCGGGGCTCCAGTACCGCTTACCAGCCGGCCCAGGCTCCGACGTCTCGCGTTCGATGAGCGTGATACCCTCCGCCACTGTATGCGAGTTACCGTTAAGATCAACAACGCCAAGACCCCACTCCGTACCCCCTGGATCACCCGACGAATACAGCACCGACTGGCCGTCCGGCGACCAGACCGGCGCGTATGCTTCAGCCTCCACCAGGGCTTCGGGCTTGGGATCATCCAGTCGAACCAGCCACAACTTGCCCGGTTCGTCCGTGGTGCTGTAAACCCACGCTCGCGCCTTGGCCGACCACGCGACATCGCCAATCTTGTCTGTCACGATCGGCCGGGCTACTCCGCTAGCAGGGTCGTATAGCCAGATCCCGTTTGGCTTCTCGCCGGTACCGGTACTGGGATAGAAGACGAGCTGCGTATCGGTTGCCCAAGCGAACTGGCCGGCATACAAGAAGTTCACGGCGGCTTCAAGTCCCAGTGCGTCTCTCACCGGCCCTAAATCGATCTCAGTCGGCTGCAGTGTGTCGGCATCCACCACATACATGACCTGGGTGCCCGTATCCATATCACTGGCCACGTACGCCAGGTATTGACCGGCGGGCGACCATTGCGGGTTGCTCTCCCTCAATTCGTCCTGGGTCACTCGCGTGAGACGAGCACCCGCTGTGTCAACAATGTAGAGGTCAACGCTATCGGACACACCGACCAACGCCGCGCGGGCGCCATCGCCGGTCCAGGCCATCTCCTGGTCCATGAGGATGCGGATCGAATCTGCGTTCCCCTCCATCTCTGGGGGAATCATCCGCTCGGCCAGCAGCACGTTCTCCAGGGAGTCCAGGTTCGCCAGCCACAATTGACTTTCCTGGCCGGCGAAGTAGAGCAAAGAACGCCCGTCGGGTGACAGCCACCCGCGCCCGGCGTCTTTGTACGACGCCGTGAGCAACTGGGGAGGCTTGGGCGACAGCTCGAGTGCCTGGCTGTCGGAGCCATCAGCGCCGGCCGTGTGGAACCTGCGCGTTCGCGCGTACAGCAATCGATACTTTGACTGCGGCTTGGGCCCGGGCGTGAAGGTGGGCCATGGCGGTGGGGCCGGCTCGTCATTCCCTCGCAGTTGCTGCGGCACCTCTACCGCCATGTTCACACCCTCTTCCGCCGAACCGGCCGGAGGCTGCGCAGCCGGCGCCGACTGCTGCTGGCCGGCCGGAGGAGCAAGTGTAGCCAGCGGAGGCAACGTCGGTACGGCAGGCGTCGAAGATCCGCCACAGGCCAACAGCCCGACTGTCAAGAGCATAATGCCTATCAGAACCGTGAATCGTGTCATGAAACTCCTCATTCAGTCAGCAGTGATCAGTAGTCAGTGATCAGTAACCCCGGGAGCCGGCATCTGGCTGCTAATCACGGGTTGCCGGCCACGGGCGCAGATCGGGGTCAGAAGATCACAGCTCGGTTGGACCTCAATCGCACCCACGTGGGTCAGACCAAACTCAACGGACGAAGCACTTCGGTGTGGCATCGCGGATGATTCTGCTGCCGGAACGCCGGCTTGAGCAACCACAACCGGCGAAGCAGAGATCGTTCCCCGCCCCAAGTGTAGGCTTTCGGTCGCACACTCGCGGTTGGCCGGCAGCGTTGACGCCGCGCTCAGGTTCGCATAGCTAACAGCGAAAATAGCGCTGACGATGACCGCACTTACCAGCACGCTGGCGATGGAAGGCAACCTGAGCCGAACCGGCCGGCCATCAACCAGTCGCCAGATGCGCTCCTCAGCGGGGTTCGCCGGCTCGCGACTCACGCTGATCAATCCAGCGAGCGATTTTCCGCTAAGCAGGCCGCCCCCCGCCCCCACGGGCTGACCAACAGGCAGTGCCTGCGAATCGACCGAGAGAAGCTTGAGCAACGCACTCGCCAGGGGTAACTCGTCCACCCGGGTTGTCAGCGTCTCATCGGCCGCCACTTCTTTGGCAGAGAGATAGCTGTCCCGAAGGTCGCCGGCCAGAGGCAGGAAGTAGAGGCCCCGAGCCAGTGCGCGAGTCAGCCAGACCTTGAGTGGATCACGAGTGCGGGCGTGGTAGCCCTCGTGGCGCAAAACGGCCCGCAACTCGGAGTCGTCCAGGATGCCCAGGAGAGATGTCGGGACGCACACACGCGGCCGGAGAAAGCCGTAGC
This sequence comes from Anaerolineae bacterium, assembly GCA_046753605.1. Classification (GTDB taxonomy): domain Bacteria; phylum Chloroflexota; class Anaerolineae; order Epilineales; family JAANWY01; genus JBHHTZ01. Next base: position 15,223 of record JBHHTZ010000014.1, on the reverse strand, counting down.
AAAACGGTATCGCAAGGACGCCGTCAACGCAGTCGATGCGGTCCTCAAGCCCCACTTCCCGAGCGATACGAGCCAGTCGCGCCGGCACTGATACGCGGTGGGGCGTGAGGCTCGCCAGCAGTCGCCGCGTGGCCAGCCACTGTCGAGCCAGGGTCAGGCCGGCTGCACCCAAAAACGATACAGCGACAGCCAGAGGCAATAACACCCCCAGCGACGAGACCCACCCCAGCAGGTTGTCCCACACCGACGCGCAAGCGTCATACAGGGGGGCAAAGTATGATACAAAGCCTGACAGCGCCAGGAGTAGCCCAACGCTCAGGAACACCAGCGTGTAGAAAGTGACAGTGGCCGTGATATGGCCACTACGCCCCAGCTCAGACCGCATCAGCGATTCCCCTCATCCATGCGCGCCTGGATCAATTCCTGCAACTCGGCCAGTTGAGCAAAATCGATGCGATCAACCGCGCTGACAAACTGCGCAATCGCCAGGCCCCCAAAGTCTTCGAGCAATCCTTCCATGACATTGCGCGATACCTGCGCGAGAAAGGTCTCCCGGTCCGCACATGGCGCGTAGCTGTAGGCCCGACCCATTCGCCGGCGTGACAGAATCCCCTTGTCGACCAGGCGGTTCATCACTGTCATCACTGTCTTGTAGTTGCACTCGGTTCCCAGTCGAGCACACACGTCGGCCACGGTCGGTTCCCCAACCTCCCAGATCACATCCATAATCCGGGCTTCCAGCTCGCCAAACACGCGCGCCAGACCGCGCTGATCCAACTTGAACGCCTGTATCACTTGCTTGCGAGTCATCATGTTCCCCACTGACGAATTCTTACACAGCGTAAGGCACCGAAAACCAAGTCCTATAACGGATCAGGAAAGCCGAAAGATACGGCCTTTAACTTTCAACCTCCCAACCTTCAACCGTCCCCACTTCCAGGCGGTCAATCGCACGCTGGAGCTGTGATCGGGCCTCGACGGCCAGGGGCAGCAGGTTCGGGTTGTCCGCCACAGCGAGCAGTTGACGGGGGTCTGCGGCAACGACGGCAGCGCCCCCTTGTACCTCGAAGACGATGACCCGCGCCGGCATGAGCAGGCCGACGGCGCGCTCAGCCTTCAGCACGTGTGTCATGGCGCCGGCGTCCCACGCGGTCAATACCGTGTACGGAGCAAACTTGATCCCTGACGCCTCCAACAGCCTGGCAACGTCGATTTCAGCAACAACCCCGAATCCTTCCTGGCGCAGGGCCTCCTTCGTCTGCGCCAACACATCCTCGAACAACGCCATCACGACAGTGGACATGCCATAGTCCACAGCCGGCGCGCGAAGAATCTCCCCTTCGCCAGATCGGTCCTCTTCGATCAACTCAAGGCCGCGCGAGAACCGGAGGACAGCGCGAAAGAAGTACAGGAGCGGCGCCACGATCAACGCGAACATGATCACCGCCAGGATAAGCGTTCGGGCGTCGTCAAACATGCTGTCCCCTACACACGCGCTGGCAGGCGTGTCTTACACTCTGTAAGACACTCACCCAAAGAAAAACGCGGACCAGCATGGACCAAGACGGGAACTGCGATGGGGCGCTGTGTCCGCGTTCCGACGTGTTGTAACGCAACCGGAACCACAAAGTTACGGCCTACGCTGAAGATTCATACCAACTGCTAAAACTCCAGTCACGACACCGTAGGGCGAGATGCCATCTCGCCCTACGATCTGTGAGCTACCGTCGGATGAGCGGGAGGTAGACGCGGTGGCCCACGAAAATCGGCACCGACACGGCGGTGGTCTGGCCGAAACTGTCGGCGGCGGTCAGAGTGATGGTGTGCTCGCCGGCCTCCAGCGTATTCACCGCCACCGATGGCCCGACACCCAGGCTCCCCTGACGGTCACTCGACCACTGCATGGCCTCGTCGGGCAGACCCCCATCTTCCAGGTCCGTAGCGGTTCCCTGAAGGACGACCAGCGCGCCAGGCGCGAAGACCTGGCCCGGCAGCGGGTTGGTGATGATGGCATACGGGGCTTTATTCGGCACGGTGATGGCCTCATCCGTCTCGTCGTAGGCGGTGTTGATGCCATCGGTCACCACGACGCGGAAACGCACGTCGCTGCCGCCGGCCAGCGCGTCCACGTCCACGGCGAATGACTGCTCCGTGAGCTCGCCGGCGAGCAGTTCCCAGCTCACACCACCGTCGTAACTGTAGAACACGGAGTAAGTGAGCGAGTCATCGTCCGGGTCGCTCCCCTGCCAGGACAACGTCTGCGTGGAGCCAGCCGGCCAGCTCACAGCCTCGGACGGGCTGGTGATGACCACCTGGGGCGCGTTGTCGCTGACCGCGCGCTGGTCCAACACCTCATCGTTGTGGAGCAGCACCACCGACGTCGTCCCATCTTCCCACGGCATGATGAACGAGACATCCATCTTCGGGGTGGGGCTGGGATCGCCAGGCGGCTCATCCCCGTGCGCGCTGTATTCGCTCTCGAAGCTGACGGCGAAGGTCTCGCGGCGCAGCACCGTATCCCCGCTGCGCAGCTCAATCGCATAGTCGCCGCCGGGCAGGCGATAGGTCACGCCGGCGTCGATCCGATACAGGTCGCCCAACTCACCACCGCTCTGTTCCGAAACCTGGGGGTTGAAGATGGTCGCGTTCACCACCAGCGACTGATCCGCCTGCGTCGGGCCCAACACGTACGTGCGCTCTGCACTTGCCGGGGTGTCTATGCTGAGCAGCGATGCGGCCAGGTTGCTGAACATCTTGTTCCACGTGAAGGGCGAGATCCAGCCCTGCTTCGAGCCAGGCGGGCAGTAGCTCATCAGGTCGTGGGTGTTGGCCGGATTGTAGATCTTGCCCGTGATGGGGTTGAAGCCGAATTCCTGGATGCTGGAGCTGCTGTAGGGGAAGTCAGAACTGCTGTCGCTGGAGCCACACGAGTCGGCGGTGTTAGTGTGCTTCACGTTGTAGTCGTGGGTCAATTCGTGGCCGAAGACGACCGCACCCCGGCCCGGGTTGTCGGTGCTGGCGCCGGGCGCATCGGTGCCGGCGCCAACGACGCCCAGGCCGCCGGCATGGGGGTAGACCGGCATGTCGGCGTGGCCGCCGCTCCAGCCGGCGTTGGGCGCCCAGCCATACACGTGATCCGCGCCGGTGAATGCGCCGCTGCCAAACAGCCAGGCGAAGGCATTCTCCAGAATCCACCGGGCGTTCAGCGTCTTGATCAGGTCATGTTGGGCGGCTGCGTTCTGTGAGCTGGTTCCGCCGGACAGTCGCTTGGTCCAGTTCAGATACCCGCTCTTCACCGAGTAGTTGATCCCGTTGTTGCGGATGGGCAGCAACTGCTCATACCAATCGGCCGCGCCACCGTTTACGGCCCAGCCGCCGGCATACTGAGTGCCGGTGTAGCCCGACGGATGGTAGCGCAGCCGCCGGCCCACGATTTTGAGGGTGTCGCGCCGGCGGAAGTTGAGCGTGATGTAGCCGCTGGGTGGATAGCGGTTGTTGGCCTCGTTGGTCTCGACAATGGTATTGTCTGGATCGACCTCAGCGTAGAAATCGACCAGCACATCGTTGGTGAAGTTGACGTTGAAGTAGACCCTGGCGTCATCGTTGTTGGCCTGGTTGAGGGCCGGCCTGGCGTTGCCGGTGGCGTTGGCCGTGTACCAGACACCGTTGGCGCGGATGTGCAGGCGTACCGGCACGTTGTTCAGGCCGGAGAACAGGCCGCTGTACTTCAGATAGATGCGGGCCGTGGCGTCCTTCTTGGCTACCACCGGCAGCGAGTTGTCCGCGCAGCCGGCCAGCCCCCTGGAGGTGTCGAAACACTGGATGCCCTGCGTGATCTCGATGCCGTGGATGGAGAGATCGGGGGAGGGCACAACGAACGTCAACACGACCGGCGGAATGAAGGGCACCGCCACAATGGGTGACGTGGGAGTGGCCGTTGGGCCCGGACTGGGTGTGGCCGAGGGGATGGGTGTCCAGGTCGGCAAGGGAGTCCGGGTGGGCGCGCGGGTCGGGCGCTCGCGCGTCGCCGTTGCTGTCGGTGAGGCGGTAGGGACTTCCCGCGTCGCGGTGGGCGAGGCGCTGGCGGTCGCGGTGGGCGTTTCCGTCGGGGGGAGTTTTGTCTGGGTGACCGTCGCCGTTGGTGTGCTGGTGGACGTGCTCGTTGGCGTGACAGTTTGTGTGGCCGTTGGTGTGTCGGTCACAGTCGCAGTAGCCGTAGGGGATTCGGTCGGCGTAGGTGTGTCGGTAGGAGCCGTGTAGGGAGCGAAGTAGAGATCGTCTATGGATTCAGAGAGCAAAACCTGCCCGTAGTCCAGCGTGACACTCGCGATGCGACCTGGCGGATCGTAGATACCGATGAACTCCTCATGGAGCTCCGGCGCCGGCACGTTGCGCACCTGGCAGATAACCCCTCCCGCAGCATCATACGCCGTCATCAGCCCGACTGGCCCCACAGTTTCCCCGTTGCCCATCCAGAAGCCCACGTGGGTCTTCGGTGTGTCGAAGAAGATGCGCATCGGCACGCCGCTGCTGGTGTTGGGGGAAACCGCACTGTTGATCGCCACGTTCGGGGGCGACTGCGCCTTCGCCGGCTCATTGCCGTAGATCAGCGCGCGCGTTGTGCCGCTGTTTTCGAACCGGACACCGTAGGCCGGCTGATAGCTGTTCTCGATGACCGTGGCGTTCGCCAGGTCGTCGAAGTTGATCAGCGCCGGCGACGGGATCTCCTGCGGGCTGAAGATCTCCTGGCACTGCGACGGTACCGTATACTCGATAACCAATCGCGGCGCAAAGTCCGGAAGCTGCTGGTTGTCGCGCGAGCTGAAGACGCGCAGCCCCAATGTGTCGCCATCGCCCAGGAGAAGGATGCCGTAGTTCTGAATCTCGCCGATGGCCCAGTTCTGGCCGATGTTGGTGACATCCCACGTCTTCCATCCTCCGGCGATATCCAGTGTAGACGCCGGATCACCCAGGCTAAACGCCGAGGGCTTGTTTCCCCAGACGACCTTCATCTCGTCCCATGGGTCGAAGATGGCGTAGGGCCAGATGGTATACCGCTCGGCGCCCTGGGCATCGATCTGATACAACTCCAGGCGAGCGCTGGAGACGGTGGCGCCGGGCGGCAACCCGGCCAGGTCGAACTGCACCAGTGTCTCGCGATTGTAGGACAGGCGTTGGTCGGAGACCCGACCAACGTGCAGGTCGGGATCGGCGCCGTAATTGGCGCCGGGGGCGCCCTCGTTGACCCAGCTATCTTGCTGGGCGATCAGGGTCAGGGTGTCGGTGGGAACTGCTGGGGCGGGCGCGTTGAAGGTCGCCGGCGGTGAAGCGCCGGCCCAGGTCATCGCCATCAGGGCGACCATCACTACGACACCGGCCAGCATTGCGAGCAGTCGGGTTTTCATGTTTGTACTCCTTGCGTGAGGGTGGGGGATTCTTTGGCTGTGCGGGCCATCAGATTCATTCATGGGGCTTCCATCGCAGGCCCGTCAGATGGCCGATAATTATAACACATTTGTAATCAAAATGTTATTCTCGCCCTCACGCACGGTCGAGATGCCGGCGACCAGGGGGGGGATTATGATTGATCCCGAAAACTGGACCGCGTGCTGGCGTACATCCCAACCAGACCAGCCAATGGAAACGCCACCCCCTAGAAGACGGCGCCCAGCAACCGGCAAGCAACCCCGGCTCGCCTCCGGGTGAGCCAGAGTTGCTATCGTCTCTCGAACATACCCAACAGGAATAGTATCTTATCTTCAATCTGGCGCTGCACGGCGCCAGCGAAGACAGCAACACCACTGGCGACCTGGACATCCTACTCCAGCCGAATCGCACCCTCCGGGCACTGCAACACACACGCCCCGCAGGCGATGCAGAGATCGAGGCCGTGGAAGATGACTTTGCGACGCTCGTAGTCGGGAGTCCAGGAGCCAACCGGGCATACCTCGTAGCATTCCCAGGCCCCGATGCACTTAGATTCGTCGTAACGAATCTCCAGATGGCGCAGTGTTCGCGCGATTTCCAGGTGCTCCAACGCCGATTCCCACAGACCAGGGTTCTGGACAGTCATTCCTTCATCCTCCAAAGACTACGAGACGCGGTACGAGCCAGTAGGCCGCCGCCAGCGCAGCGCCGATCACCGCTTCCCAAGTCCAGTTAGCCTGCTCACCCCGCATCAGGGGCGACATGCCCTGCAACTCAGCGCCGGTGAAGACCGAAAGCCCCACCAGGCCCACGGTCCAGTTGAACAGCCGGCGGGATGGCAAGTGACCGACAAGCGAGGAATACACAAAGAGCCCGGCAAGCGCGATGATGGCCAGCGGAACCGCCTTCGCCAAGCCGTCATGGCCCGGCAACCAGGGTATCGTGACAGCGTAAAAGAGCGATAGCCCGATCATGCTGAAACTCACCGGCCAGAACATGTGACGCCAGAAGATCGCGACGGGTAGGAGGATTAACAGCCCATAGAAACCCAGCGTCACCAGCACCATCTCCAGGCGATCCTTCAGCGGGAACGTAACCCAGCGCATGGCGTCCGTCTTCCGCCGGCCATGCGCCAGATACGCCGGAATGTCCTCGGCCCGTGCCGGCCCCCAGTGCACGCCCCAGTGCAGCTCTTTGCGGATGCGCTGGCCATCCACGCCGTTGGCGCACAACTGGGGCAAGATGAGCGCGTGATGGTCAACCACGTCCTGGACCCCGCTGGCACGCACGGCCGCGATCACCTTGTCAGCGGTGAAGTAGCCGCCGCCGGCGGCGCACCACACGTTGATGCCGGCCGAGTCCGCCACCAGCAGCCAGCAGTCCACCTTCCCGTCGATGGCGCGCACCAGCCGCCGGACCGTCAGGTCGAAGTTCCCTGTCACCAGCACCGGCGATTTCCGGTCAGGCTCACCCACCCGATACAGCCCCGGCTCGACCTTGGGGTAGGGCGGCATGATGCGGAAGAGAATGGCCCACAGGTCCACCAGAACCGACCGCAGCGTGGTCTGGTGACGCAGACGAGGGACGACCTGTTCGATGGGAGCGACCGACGCATCGGACGGAGCTTTCGTCGGCGTTACGCGCTCAGTCACATCGGGTTCCACAGCGGCCGGCGCTACAGCCTCAGCCGGCCGCGCCACGATGAGCTGTAGGCTGCCGGCCAGGTGCGATTCGACGACGTAGCCCCGCAGGCCGGCCTGCTCCAGGTGCTGATCCACGCTGCGCAGGGCAGTCGTGGTCGTCCGCGTCAGCAGCCAGGTCAGCAGGACCAGGGGGAACCGAATCGTGTAGAACGCCAGCCGCGACCAGAAGCCTTCAGGCGCCACCTCGTCGGCCAGGATCAGCCGGCCACCGGGCTTCAGCAGCCGTTGCACAGCGGCGAGCACATACCGCTGCTCCATCTCGTTCAGCTCGCTGAACACCAGCGTGCTAACGATCACGTCGAAGGACTGCGCCTCGAAGCGCCGGTCGATCTCCGATGCGTCCATGCGGCGCAGCGTGATGCGGTCGCCCAAATCCTCAGCCGCCACCTTCCTCTCTGCTTCGCCCAGCATGGCCGGCGAGACATCGACCCCAACGACCTCGGCGCCCTGCCGCGCCATCATCACTGCCAGGGCGCCGGTTCCGCAGCCAATCTCCAGCACCCGGTCGCCGGACCGCACGTGCTTCTCGGCGATTGCGCGTTTGACAGCCCCGATACGTCCCAGGGTCAGGATCTGAATGCCTCGGTCATAGTCGCCGGCCGTGGTTTCCAGCCATTTCATGAAAACGGTTGCCATAACATTCTCCTTGTTGCTGAAGACCCTAAAGGTTTTGGAAACCTTTAGGGTCTAAGATCGACCGTCAGTTCACGGCAAGACCGTGCATGACCGTGTCGAAGATCGAATGGGTGATCGCCGGCCAGTCCAGCGCCCCAGGATCGGCGACGGCCTGCAACGCCAATCCATCGTAAGCTCCGACGATGAAAGCAGCCAGGGCCTCCGGGTCCACTGGGCGAAACAGCCCCTCCTCAACCCCTTCGCGGAGGATGCCGGCCAGTTCTGCTCGCAAAGTAGCATAGATTTCGCGAAAGGTCTCCGTCACCACTGTCTCGCGATGCACCTGCCCCCAGAACTCCATCTCGACTCGTGGCAAATCGGGATCTTCGGTGAGAATCTCCACTGCGAACTCGATACACGTGCGGAGCTTTGCGTCGGGAGGCTGCTCGGCCGATACTAATTCACTCCAACGAGCAACGACACCATCGGCCCACTCTCTGAGCAGGGCCAGAAACACATCTCGCTTGCTGTCGAAGTAGTAGTATACAAGGGCCTTGCTAAAAGGTAGCAGCTCCGCGATCTGGTCCATCGTGGTGTTTTCGTAGCCGTATTGCGCGAAGCGCCGCCACGCAGCTTCCAGAATCTGCTGCCGGCGTTCGGTCTCAACACTCGGACGTGGGGACATCTTGTCTGCCTCCGCACCATCATAACTGACTGACTGATCAGTTATATTATAGCGTAATTCGGCCGATCTGTCAAGGGTCCCACACAACGAGATCCATCAGCGTCCCTCAGGTGTTACTCCCCGCTGACTCGACCTGTCGTTGATTTCTGGGACTCGTTGATGTATACTAAGTACTTGGGAAAACTCTGTACTAACCCTCCCGCAGGTTGTCGATCAGATGCCAAGAACGGTTTGAAGCGCGCGTTGCGTGACATACTCAGAACCTGCGGGAGGGTAATCAAAGGAAATTCCCAAGTACTGATACTAAGTGGCGTATGACGACACTAATTCGGGTTTTGCTGGCAGATGACCACCACGTGGTGCGAGAAGGGCTGGCCACCATCGTTGACTTGGAGGATGACATGACGGTGGTCGGGCAGGCCGGCGACGGCGTGGAGGCGGTGCGCCTGGCACTGGACCTGGCACCCGACGTGGTGCTCATGGACCTGCAAATGCCCAACATGGATGGCGCGGAAGCGATCCGCCGCATCCACGAGCAACTGCCCGACGTGCGCTTCCTCATCCTGACCACCTACGCCGACGAAGAGCACGTGTTGGCCGGCATCAAGGCCGGCGCTCATGGCTATTTGCTGAAGGACGCCAGCCCGGACCGCCTGCTGGAGTCCATCCGCGCCGTGTATCGAGGTGAGTCTTCCCTGGGAAGCGCGGTAGCCGCCACCGTGCTGACCAGGTTTCGGGACATGATGGCCGGCGGCGAATCGGGCCAACCACCAGAGGCAGATGAGAGGGCGGAGGATACGCTGACGCCCCGCGAGCACGAGGTGCTGGTGCTCCTATCCGAGGGCCTGCGCAATCAGGAGATCGCCGACAGGCTGGTAATCAGCGTGCGCACCGTGAAGGTTCACGTCAGCAACATCCTGGACAAACTCGGGGCGAGCAACCGCACTGAGGCAGTGGCCGAGGCGCGCCAGCGCGGCCTGTTGCCCCGATAACACGAGCGCCGACGTAGTACTTTGGTACGATGTTCCACCGGCCCGTTTAGTCCCAAAATTACCACTTGCGTACGATGCTCCCAACAGTGTACTGTGATATTATATATTGTGACGGCAGTAGACAAGGAGCGTAGGTGGAACCGATCAAGGTGCTCGTGGCGGACGGTGACGATGCCTCCCGCGAAGGCATCTGCCTCATGCTAGACGACAATCTTCACACAGTGATCGCGGCTCGGGACAGCGATCAAGCGTTGCGCCTGGTGGCTGCGTCTTGTCCGCGGGTTGCTCTGGTGGACGTGCACCTGCCGGCAGCCGGCGGTCTGGAAGTGGCCCGCCACATCAAAGCCCGCTGGCCGGAGGTGAAGGTGGTCATCCTCACCGTGTTCGACGAGTATCTGGACGAGGCATTGGCCGCCGGCGCCGACGGCTACCTGTTGAAAGGCCGGCCACTAGCCGAGCTGCGAGCAACGATCCGTCGCGTCGCCGGCACAGCCCATAAGCATTCGAATAATGTTCTTGACTCGTAGTGTTGTAGTAACGACTTCAGTCGTTTTGGCGGCCTGAACGACTGAAGTCGTTACTACGCTACGAGTCAAATAGAATGCTTCTGCATCACCTTACTTGCTGATTGCTGCCGCAGAATCGCGTTGTTCACACGGTTTGGTATAGGTCCTCCTGCCCATTCGGGGCAAGGGAGGACACGCATAGGTTCCCAAAGGAGGGTCAAGATGCGACGTACCTTATGGTTGGTGCTCATATTGAGCTTGGTGTTGGGTGTGGTGGCAGTTGCCTGCTCCCAGCCCGCACAACAGCCGGCTGCACCCGCCGCCGAAGAGAAGCCCGTTGCCCAAGAACCGGGCATCATCAAGCTGGGGGCCGCTATGTCCTTGACGGGCAAAAAGGCTCGCGAGGGCAAGCTGTACACCGATGCCTACAATCACGCCATCGACTACATCAACGAACACGGCGGCGTTAAGGCAGGCGACAAGACGTACAAGTTCGAGCTGGTGCTCGAAGACGATGAGACCGACGCCACCAAGAGTGCGCGGCTGGTGGAGAAGTTGATCAATGAGGACAAAGTGGACTTCCTGCTGGGCCCCTACTCCTCTGGCATCACCATCCCCGACAGCGCCGTGGCCGAGAAGTACGGCGTTCCCATGATCGAAGGCGGCGGCGCTTCAGGCAAGATCTTCAGCCGGGACTTCAAGAACATCTTCGGCACGCTGCCGTCCGCGGCCAACTACTTCCAATCCATCCTGGCGATGGGCAAGACGCTGGATCCACAGCCGAAGAGCGTCGCCCTGCTATACGCTGATGACGAGTTCGACATCGCCGTAGCAGAGGGCGCACGGGCCCAGGCAGGAGATATGGGATATGATCTCGTGGTTGACGAGGAGTTTCCCTCGGGCACCCAGGAGTTCAGCACCCTGCTGTCGCGCGTCAAGTCGGAGACTCCCGACATGATCCTGGTGGCCGGCCACGCCGAGGAATCCCTCGTCTTCGTGCAGCAGGCTAAAGAACTGAAGGTCAACGCTGGTATCATGGCCTTCACCGTTGGCCCACCCACCCCGGACTTCCGCGAGGCGCTGGGATCGGATGCCGAGTATATCTACGGCGTGCCCAGTTGGGCGCCGTCTTTGAACTTCAAGAACACTGCCGTCTTCGGCTCCACAGCCGAATGGATCAAGATGTTCAAGGACAAGTACGACTACGATCCCGACTATCACGTCGCCAGCGGTGTCGCGGATGTCGTAGCGTACAAGGCTGCCATCGAGAAGGCCGGCACGCTGGACCGCGACGCCGTGCGAGATGCCATTGCCAACATCGAAGTCACTACGATCTACGGGCCGGTGAAGTTCCAGGAGAACGGCCAGATCGGCGGCGGCACCGTCGCTATCCAGATTCAGAACGGTGAGGTAGTTGCCGTCTACCCGGAAAGCGTTGCCGAAACAGCTCCAACGTACCCGATGCCAACCTGGGAAGAGCGCTGATCCGTTGCAGGTGGGAAGGTTGAAGGTTACAGGTTGCGGAATAAACCTGTAACCTTCAACTTTCAGCTTTCAGCTTGCAGCCTGTGGCCTTCGACCCCTAACCTTCAACGGAGGAATCATGTTCGCAACCCAGGTTGCCATCAACGGCTTGTTGGTCGGCGGATTGTATGCGCTCATGGCTCTCGGATTGTCGCTCATCTGGGGCGTGATGGACGTGATTAACATCGCGCACGGCGCCTTCATCATGCTGGGTGCATATACCACCTACTGGCTGTTCAAGGCCGGCGTTGACCCACTCGTGTCCCTACCCATTTCGCTGGGCTTGCTGTTTCTACTGGGGTTTCTGCTCCAGAAATATCTCATCAACCTGGTCATCCGCGCTGAATTGTTCATCACGCTGTTGCTCACCTTCGGACTTGAGATCCTGATCGTGAACCTGGCGCGCGTGGTCTGGACGGCCAACGTTCGGCGTGTGGCCACCAGTTATTCGGGGTCCAGCATCAGCTTTGGCGAGCTGACCGTCCCCCTGGTGCGAGTGGTGGCCTTTGTCATCGCCCTGATCCTGGCCGGCGCGCTGTTTCTGTTGCTGGAACGCACGCGCCTGGGTCGCGCCATCCGGGCGACGTCTCAGGACCTGCTGGCAGCGCGTCTGACCGGCACCAACGTTTCCAATACGTACGCCATCACCTTTGGGCTGGGCGCCGGCATGGCCGGCGCGGCGGGATCCCTGTGGAGCATGCTGTTTCCCATCACCCCTACGATGGGCAGTGTCTTGACGCTCAAATCCTTCGTGGTAAGCGTCATCGGCGGGTTGGGGACCATGGCCGGCCCCGTTGTAGGCGGACTGGTGTTGGGTGTGGCCGAGAACTTCACCTCGGCGTACATCGGCCCGACGTTCCCCAACCTGATCAGTTTTGCCCTGCTGGTGATCACTCTTGTCCTGCGGCCGCGAGGTATCCTGGGAGGCCGGCGATGAGCGCGAATAACCGTACGTGGCTACGCCTGGGAGCGGTTGTCATCGCACTGGCTATCGCGGTCATCTTCCCGTTCGTCGCCAAATCCTATTACCTGCAATTTGCCACCGACGCCCTGATGTTTGCTATTCTGGCCTCCAGTTGGAACATTGTCGGCGGCTACACCGGGTACCCGTCCTTCGGCAACGTCGTGTTCTTCGGGTTGGGGGCCTACACCACGGCGGTATTGATGACCAAGGCCGGCGCCCCGTTCGTAGTGGGACTGCTGGGGAGTGGGCTGTTGTGCATGGTCTTTGCCGTACTGATCGGGCTGCCGGTGCTCCGGCTGCGCGGCCACTACTTCGCCATCGCCACGCTGGGTGTGGCCGAGGCCATGCGCGAAGTGGTAATCAACCTGGACATCACCGAGGGCAACACGGGGATCGTGCTGCCTCTGATTCGCAATCCTGAGATGTTCTACTACTTCATGCTCGGAACGCTAGTACTGACTTTGGCGGTCACGTTCTGGTTTACCCGACGCCGGCTGGGCTATGGTCTGGTCGCCATCCGCGAGGACGAGGACGCCGCTGCCAGCGCCGGCGTGGATACAACGCGCTACAAGGTCATCGCGTTTGCGCTGAGCGGTCTGTTTGCCGGCATCGCCGGCGGCATCCACGCCTACAAGATCACCTTCATCGAACCAGGCCCCGTATTCAGTGTCGAAATCACCGTCCAGATGATCGTGATGTCCGTCTTCGGCGGTGTGGGTACGGTTATCGGACCCACGATCGGAGCCTTCCTGCTGGAGATCATTTCGGAACTTCTGTCAAACTACATCCTGCTGCTGCACGCCACGTTTTTCGGGCTGGTCGTCATCCTGTCCATCGTCTTCACGCCGCGAGGGCTGGTTGACATCCTCAGTGGGCGCAGACCTTTCGGTCTCGGATACTTCCTGGAGAACGTGCGCGAACACCGGATATGACGAAAGATGATGTCTCATGGCGATCCTTGAGGGCAAGAGCGTTACGAAAAACTTCGGCGGCCTGACCGCCGTGGATCACGTCGATTTCCGCCTGGAACCCGGTGAGATTGTCGGGCTGATCGGTCCCAATGGCGCCGGCAAGACCACCCTGATCAACGTTATCGCTGGAACCTTCCCTGCCAGTGGCGGTGAGGTCCGATTCGAGGGACAGCCAATCCTGGGAAAGAAGCCGCACGAGATCGCCCGGCTGGGCATCAGCCGCACCTATCAGATCGTCAAGCCCTTCCGCAACCTCACCGTTCTGGACAACGTGATGGTCGGCGCGCTGTTTGGCGCCCGTGGCCTCGCGCGGGACATGAAGACCGCCCGCGCTCACGCTGACGAGGTGCTGGAATTCGTGGGCCTGGCCGATCAAAGGGACCAGCACGCTGATGAACTGAACGTGCCGGGCATGAAGCGCCTGGAGATGGCAAAGGCGTTGGCTATGGACCCGACCGTTCTTCTGCTGGACGAGGTAATGGCCGGCCTCAACACGACCGAAGTTGACGAGGCCGTAGCCCTCATCAAGCAAATTCGGGACTCCGGGGTGACGATTTTGGTTATCGAGCACGTGATGCGGGCCATTACGGGCGTGTCTGATCGCGTCTTCGTCCTGCACCATGGCCAAAAGATCGCCGACGGCGCGCCCCAAGCTGTTATGTCCGACGACCGCGTGATCAAAGCCTACCTGGGAAGTCGATATGGCAGCGATCAGGGAGGTAGTGCTGATGCTGCTTGAGTTGAAAGGGATCGACGCCGGCTATGGCGACGTGCAGGTCCTGTGGGACGTCTCACTCCACGTCGATGAGGGCGAGGTGGTTGCCCTGGTAGGATCCAACGGCGCCGGCAAGAGCACGATACTCAAGGTCATCTCCGGCATCCTGGCGCCGATGAGCGGCCAGCTCATGTTCGCCGGCGAAGACATCACACGGCTCCCCTCGGAGCAGATCGTGGCGCGCGGCATCATTCAGGTCCCCGAGGGCCGGCGACTCTTCCCGGAGATGAGTATCGAGGAGAATCTGCTCATGGGCGCTTATGCCCGCCGCGACGACGGCATTCAGACGGACCTGGGGTGGGTATATGAGCTGTTCCCCATCCTCGACGAGCGCCGGCGGCAGGAGGCCGGCAGCCTGTCGGGCGGCGAGCAGCAGATGTGCGCCGTGGCTCGCGGGCTGATGGGCCGGCCGAAATTGCTCCTCATCGACGAAATGTCCCTGGGGCTGGCGCCGATCATCGTGGACGACCTGATCGAGATCGTGGCCCAGATCAACCAGCAGGGTACGACGGTCCTGCTGGTTGAGCAGGATGTACAGGTCGCCCTGGAGCAGGCACACCGGGGCTACGTGATGGAGGTGGGGCACGTGGTGATGGAAGGGCCGGCCGCCGACTTGCTAGAAGAACCACGAGTGCGGGAGGCATATCTGGGCATCTAAGCCCCATGTTGGGCGAAGGTCTCCCGACCCCATGTTGGGCGAAGGTCTCCCGACCGAGCCCATTTCCACCCCACGTTGGGCGAAGGTCTCCCGACCGAGCCCATTTCTGCGAACACACAGAGGCGATGCAAGGGCTGGCGACACCGCCGGCCCTCGTATCGCCTCTTCTTGACTTCCCCCGCCGGCAGTTTGCCTGTATAATTGCGGCGGGAGTGCCCTAACCGGGCTTGGAACCCTCCCAGAGGTGAAGCACAAAGTCGCTCTGTATGCAGGTTAACGCGCAAAACCACGTGTTTGGGTGTTCGGAAATGATAGCCTGCGGGAGGGTTGCTTCCCCGTGATTATGTAGTAGAATTGCTTCGCAAGAAGGTCTTTCTGTAGGGAGGCAAAAGGTGGAAATTCA
>JBHHTZ010000013.1:0-18879 GCA_046753605.1 Anaerolineae bacterium | reverse complement strand
CCCATCAGGGGCGTACATCGTCGCAAAGTCCGCGTATTGGAAGAAGTCACTGGCTACTTCGCCAGCACCTGCGTGGCGTAACCCTCCATCTGATCGCGGGTCATCAGGCCCCGATGCTGGAAGCGTACGATCCCATCCGAGTCGATGAAGTAGCTGGTCGGCAGCGCGACGACGCGGTATAGGTTGAAAATCTCGCCCGAAGAGTCGATGACCGGCTGGAACGACAGGCCCATGTCGGCGAAGTACTGACGAACCGCATCCGGCGATTCCTGCTGATCGACAGCAATGACCGTGAACCCCTGATCCTTGTACTTCTGATAGAGGTTTTCGATGTCGGGCATCTCGATCTTGCAGGGCGGGCACCAAGTCGCCCAGAAATTCACCAGGACTGGCCGGCCGCGCAACTCGCTGAGAGTGACGCTTTCCCCATCCGGCGTAGGCAGGGTGAAGTCCGGGGCCGGCTCGCCGATCTTGGCTGCGCGACGTGTCCCCGTAGTCCCCAGGCGAATCTCCACGTCGGCCTGCGTTTGCAGGGCGTTGGACCAATTGCGAGTCGCCGCCTCCTGTTGCTCTTGCGGGACATTCACCAACAGAACGTTGCTCAGGTAAGCGCTGATAGCTATCTGGCGGCGGAGCCACTCCTGGAGGACGCTGCGGTCCAGGCCGGCCTGGGCCAGCGCCGACCGAAGCTGAGCCTCGGTGAAGCCGGCCTCGGCCTCAATGGCCGCTATCTGGGCTTCCACCTGCTCCGACGACACCGTGATGCCAGCGCCCGCGGCCTGCGCATATTTCAACCGATCCGCAATCATCTGGTTGAGGATGTCGAAGTCCTTTGGCGGGTTGGCCGGCGGGCTGCCTTGTGTCAGCGTACTCATGGTGACAAACAGCGTCAGCTCATCCGCCAATTCTTGTTGGGTGATGGACTGACCGTTCACGACGGCCACCACGCCGCCCCCACCAAAGAATCGCCGTTGGAGAAGGAAACCTGCGCCAACAATGGCGAGCACGACGACCAGACCCGCCAGCGACCCCAGGAGCAGGCTTCTATTACCCGAGGCCTTACCTGTGGCCGCTGAGCGCGGGCGAGCAGAGCGACCCTCCTTGTCTTTTACGTCGATCTGGATCCACTTCGGCATCAGTCTTGTTTTCCTCTTTTGTAACGACGTCCTTTTGACGTGAAACACGCCCTGCGGATATTGCGTGCTCCAACCGACCAATCCTAATAGAAAACGGGGGAAACGTCAAAGAGATACGCGGTGATGCGCCGGTCAACTACGGGGGATGTTCTTGACATTCAAATCGACCTGTGGTAAGCTGTATCGCACCGGCTCTTTCACTAACGCTTGTTAGGCAGGCGCTATATGCCGGCTGTTTGGCTACGAGCAGTCGAACGCCCGCCGGAAATGAGGTCCAATTGACCGCTGCAGCCATAGAGCCAACCCTCACGCCGGCCGGCAATGGGCGAGAACGCCGGTCGGTCCTGGACATCCAGAACGTGTCGCTGAATTTTGGCGGCGTGGCAGCCCTGCGTGATGTCAGCCTGACGGTGCGCGATGGAGAGATCTTTGCCCTTATCGGACCCAACGGTGCGGGCAAGACGGTGCTCCTCAACTCCATCAACGGCCTCTACAAGCCGCAGCACGGGCGGATCTTGTTTGCAGGCCAGGACATCACCGATCTCCGGCCCCACCAACGGGCCGGCCTGGGCATTGCCCGCACTTTCCAGAAAATTGAGCTGTTCAGCGGCATGACGGTTCTGGACAACATCCGGCTGGGCCGGCATCTGCACATGCAGGCCGGCGTGCTGGGTGGGGCGATCTACAAAGGGCAGGCGGCCCGTGAGGAGATCGAACACCGGGAGTTCATCGAGCGCGAGATTATTGACCTCCTGGAGATCGAATACATCCGCGACAAGGTCGTGGGCATGTTGCCCTACGGCCTCCAGAAGCGGGTGGAGTTGGGTCGGGCGCTGGCGCTGGAGCCCAAGATCATCCTGTTGGACGAACCGATGGCCGGCCTGAACCTGGAGGAGACCGAGGATATGGCTCGCTTCATCCTCGACATCAACGAGGAAGAGCGCTGGCAAGTCACCTGTGTGCTGGTTGAACACGACATGGGCCTGGTGATGGATATCTCCGACCGGGTTGCCGTCCTCAACTTCGGCGAGAAGATCGCCGACGGACTGCCCGAGGAGATTCAGGCGGACCCGCGCGTGATTCAGGCCTATCTGGGTGAGGTTGGGGAGTTGTATGTCACCCGCCGATGAGTCCCTCTCTGCTGAAATCGAGATTACTTCAGATCTGACCCTGCCGAAGCTCCTTCTTCGGAACGCCAGGACATGGGGGGAGCAGAAGGTGGCCATGCGGGAGAAAGAGTTTGGCCTGTGGCGGCCGTTCACCTGGCAGGACTATCTGGAGAACGTGAAACTCCTGGCACTGGGTTTTGTGTCGCTGGGGCTGAAGCGCGGCGACACTGTGGTGATGATCGGCGACAATCGTCCTGAGGGGCTTTGGGCAGAGATGGCTGCCCTGAGCGCCGGCGGGGTCGCGGCCTGGCTGTTCCAGTCCAGCCTGCTGGACGAGGTGCAATACATCGTGGATCACTCCGATGCCAGATTCCTGGTGGGGGAGACTCAGGAAGAGGTGGACAAGGCCCTGGCTGTCCGCGAGCACTGTCCCAGGCTGGAGCGGATCATCTGGGATGATCCCAAGGGCATGCGGCACTACGATGATCCGATGCTCATCAGCCTGAAGGAGGTGCGGGCTTTGGGGCGCGAGCTGGAGCGCCAACAGCCGGCGCTTTTCGATGATCTGGTGGCACAGGGCAAAGGTGACGATCTGGCCCTGCTTTTCTACACCTCCGGCACCACATCGCTGCCCAAAGGGGCGCTGCTAACCCACTACAACATGCTCAAGATGGGGCAGAACATGATGCGGGTGGACCACTATCGGGAGACGGATGAGTTCGTGAGCTTCTTGCCCTTCGCCTGGATTGGAGAGCAGATGATGTCCATCTCGTGCGGGCTCCAGGCCGGCTTCACCATCAACTTCCCCGAGAAGCCCGAGACGGCCCAGGAGAACATCCGCGAAATCGCACCGCACGTCATGTTCTCCGCGCCCCGTGTCTACGAGCAGATGGTCCGCGACATCCAGGTCCGCTATCTGGATTCCACCTGGATCAAGCGCAAGGTGTACGAGTGGGGCATGCGGGTCGGCTACCGCCTGGCGGACTGCAAGTTCGAGAAGAGACCCGTTCCGCGCTTGTTGCGCTGGCAGGGGATACTGGCCAACTGGCTCGCACACCGCCCTTTACGGGACTACCTGGGTCTGGCTCGCATACGGGATGCCTACACCGGCGGCGCGGCGATGGGACCGGACCATTTCCGATTCTTCCACGCCATCGGGGTCAACCTGAAGCAAATCTACGGCCAGACAGAGATCGCCGGCATCTCCGTGCTGCACCGGGACGATGACATCAAGTTCGACACCGTCGGCAAGCCCATCTCTGAGACCGAGGTGAAGATTTCCGAGGCGGGCGAGATTCTTTCCAAAAGCCCGTGCGTGTTCAAGGGCTATTACAAGAACCCCGAAGCCACCGCCGAGACGCTGAAAGACGGATGGCTCCACTCTGGCGACACTGGATACATCGATGAGGACGGCCACCTGGTGGTCTTTGACCGTTCTGATGACATCATGACCCTGGCCGATGGCACTCGATTCTCGCCGCAGTACATCGAGAGCCGGCTGGTGTTCAGCCCCTACCTGCGCAACGCCTGGGTCATCGGCGACGGCCAGCCCTACGTCTCGGCCGTCGTTTGCATCGCCTATAAAGTGGTCGGCAAGTGGGCTGAAGAGCGCGGCATTCCGTACACCAGCTACCAGGAACTGTCTCAGAAGCCCGAGGTGTATGCCCTGGTCAGCCAGGCGGTTCGGCAGACCAACCAGCACCTGCCCGAGCCGGCCCGCATTCGTCGCTTCGTCAACCTGTACAAGGAGTTCGACGCCGACGATGACGAGTTGACGCGCACAGGCAAGCTGCGCCGGCGCTTCATCCACGGCCGATACCAGGTCATCGTAGACGCACTCTATGCCGAGCCGGATCAGGTACATATAGACACGACCATTACGTACGAGGATGGCCGGCAGGTGGCGATCAAGGCGGATCTGCACGTGGCCGACGTGTGAGTGGATATTGGATATTGGGTATTGGATATTGGGTATTAGAGACTCTACCAATATCCAATACCCAATATCCAGTTCCCATGGAGGAATTCTATGCTGGAAGCGATGACACAACCGTGGTACCGCTCACCGACGGCGCTCTTCTCCATCGCCTGGAAGATCGTGGCCGGCCTGGTGGGGGTGGTGGCCGTATGCTTCCTGCTGGCTCTACCAGGGAGCTGGCAGGACCCGGGCACGTTCTTTGTGCGCTTCCTCCAGTTTGTCATCAACGGCGTGATGATCGGCAGCGTCTATGCCCTGGCTGCCCTGGGCTGGACGCTGATCTACAAGTGCTCCGGGGTGCTGAATCTGGCGATGGGCGAGCTGACGCTCATCGGCGGTTACGTTTGTCTGACGCTGTACCGCTACGGCATCGACCTGAACATGCCGGCTCTTGCTGCGTTTGCGGTGGGAGTGGCCGGCACGCTCATCATCGGAATGGTCCTGGGCCTGCTCACCGAGCGTCTGGTGTTGCGCCCCATGATCGGTGAGCCGGTCCTGGCCGTAATCATGGTCACGGTTGGGCTGTCTTTCTTTTTCCGTGGCCTGGTCGGCGCATTGTGGGGGACAACCACCCAGGTCTTCAAGCCCAGCGTCTTTCCCACCGATCCCATCCGCCTCGGACAGATTCCCGTCCGGCCCCTCTATGCCTGGGCTTTCCTGGCGGCTCTGGTTCTCTTGCCCCTCTTCGTGGGCTTCTTCCAGATTACGCGCTGGGGTCTGTCCATGCAAGCCACCGCCGATGACGAGATGGCGGCTCTCTCGCTGGGCATCAGTGCCAGGTTCGTGTACGCGGTCGCATGGGGCATTGCGTTCATGACCGCCGGCATCGGCGGCATCTTCCTGGGCAACGACACCGGGTTGAACATCAGCGTGGCGGAGACGAGCTTGCTGGTGCTGCCGGCGGTGGTGTTGGGGGGCCTGAACTCGGTACCGGGGGCCATCGTGGGCGGCATTAGCATCGGCATCTTGCAGAACCTGGCCGGCGGTTATCTGGACCAGTTGATCATCGCCGGCATCCGCATCTTCCCTGGCGGCGTTAAGAACGTCTTCCCCTTCGTGGTGATGATCATCGTTCTCCTCTTTAAGCCCTACGGTTTGTGGGGCTGGGTGCGTATCGAACGAGTATGACAAACCAGTGAACAGTTATCACTGGTTGGACTACTGATTACTGATCACTGATTACTGATCACTGTTCACTGGCTCCTTCAGGAGGAATTGGGTGGCGTCCATGCGACTTCCCAGTGGAGTCTATCACGAATCCTATACCGAGGATCACGCCTGGTGGCAGACGCGTTTCGTCAGGCTGCGGATGTTGCTGCTGCTGGGGCTGCTTGTCGCCTATCCTTTTCTGGTCAGGCTGGGGCCTCTGGGTCGCATCCCGCAGTTGCAGGTGCCGGTGGCCATTCGCATCGGCTACTTCATCCTGATGGCCATGGGGGTGCAACTACTCATCGGCTACACAGGTGAGATCACCCTGGGGCATACAGCTTTCGTGGCGGTGGGCGCTTATGCCAGCGCGGCGGTGCTCCTACGCGTGCCATGGCCGGAGGCAGTCCGCCATTCGGGGCTACTGTATCCTTTCAGCGTAGTGGTGGGGGCGCTGGCCGCCGGCCTGTGGTCGGTGCTGTTTGGCCTGCCGTCGGCCCGCATCAAGGGCTTCTACACCATCATGACCACCATGGCGGCTCAGTTCATCACGGTCAACCTCTTCATCACCCAGTACGTCTCCATGAGCGAAGGCCGCGTGTTGAGCTGGGACATTCCCAAGAGCCTGGTGAAGATCGGACCCTGGCGGGTTGCGGGGAGCAATACCGCTGTCTACTACTGGATGGTGTTTCTGGTGGTGCTGTGCGTGGTGCTGATGGCCAACCTGGCCCGCACGCGCGTGGGGCGAGCCTGGGTGGCGATTCGCGACAACGACATCGCCGCCGAGGTGATTGGCGTTGACGTGTACCGCTACAAGCTGCTGGCGTATTTCGTGGCCGGCGCGTTCGCAGGGGTGGCCGGCGCGTTTCTGATTAGCAAGCAGCCTTTCATCAGCCAGGAGGACTTCACGT
This sequence comes from Anaerolineae bacterium, assembly GCA_046753605.1. Classification (GTDB taxonomy): domain Bacteria; phylum Chloroflexota; class Anaerolineae; order Epilineales; family JAANWY01; genus JBHHTZ01. The sequence goes on along the minus strand of JBHHTZ010000013.1, from coordinate 12,599 downwards.
TTGTCCTCTCCCTGGAGTTAGTGGGCGTCATTCTCATCGGTGGCCTGGGCAGCAACTACGGCACCATCTTCGGGTGCATGTTTTGGGTTCTGGCGGACAGTATCCTGGTCAGCCTGGTGCAGCCGCTGTCGGTGATCGTGCCGCAGTTGCAGCCGGCCTACTTCCGCCAGATGGGCTTCGGTCTGGCCATCATCCTGTTCCTCATCTTCGAGCCCAATGGTCTGGCTTACCGCTGGTGGCAGATTAAGAACTGGATTCACCTGTGGCCGTTCTCTTACTAGCATTCAAAAGGAGGTGATGTCCCTAACAGTGAAATCGTAGCAAAGATGGGAACTCAGTGCGCGGGTGACGATCGAACTCGATCGCACAGGCCAATCGCACACAATTTAAGGAACAAAGGAGGGGTATTGAGATGAGAAAGCATCACTGGCTCTGGATCATCCTGGTCCTTGTAGTGACCCTGCTGCTGGCGACCGCGTGTGCCCAGCCGGCCCCCCAGCAGGCAGCCCAGGAGATCCAAATCGGCGCTCTATATGATCAAACTGGTCCGACTTCGGACGTGGGCCAGGACTACGCGCTGGGGGTGCAGGAGGCCATTGCCTACGTCAACGACCAGGGCGGCATCAACGGCAAGAAGATTGTCCTGCACGGCTACGACTACAGCTATGACAAGTCGAAGGCGGCCACTCTCTACGCTCAGATGAAGGACCAGGACAAGGTGATCGCCATCCTGGGCTGGGGTACTGGCGACACCGAGGCGCTGCGCCCCTCGGTGGCTGACGACAAGATGCCGTACGTCTCCGCCTCATATTCGGCGCACCTGACCGATCCGAATGAGGCGCGTTACAACTTCTTCAACTCCAGCGACTACTCTACCAACGCCCGGGCTGCCCTCACGGCCTGGTACGACGAGGTATGGCTCAAGTCAGACAAGTTCAAGGCGCGGCGGGATGCCGGCGAGAAGCCGAAGCTGGTCAACTTCTACGCTCTGGAGCATCCCTACGCCAATGCGCCCATCAAGGCGTTGAAGGAGCACGCCGAGATGTTGGGCTTCGAGATAGGGCCGGATCAGAATGTGGGGCTGGGGGATAAGGAAGCTGCCACTCAGGTGCTGGCTGCTAAGGACTTCGCGCCGGACGTCTGCTGGCACGGCAACACCACGGCTTCGGTGTTCGCCACCGTGCGCGACGCGGTGGACAACGGGCTGGGCTGTGACTGGGTCATCGACAACTGGGGCTTTGACGAGAACCTGATCGACCTCCTGGGCGACAAGGCTGAGAAGGTAATGGTGGCCGGCGTGGCCCCATGTGCCTTCTTCGGTGAGGACGTGCCCATGATGGACAAGGTCACAGAGTATGCCCAGAAGCTCCACCCGGATGTGGAGAAGCGCCTGATTCGCACCGTCCAGGCCTGGGGCAACGTGCTCATGTTGACCGAGGCTCTGAAGCGGGCCGACAAGGCCGGCGACCTGTCGGGCGAGAGCATCCTGACCAAGGGCTTCGAGACGATGAAGGACTTCGACGTGGGGTTGGGCTTTGCGCCCGTCACCTACACGGCGAAGGACCATCGGGGCGCCCACGCACCGCGCGTCTACTTCATCAAGGGCGGGACGTTCGAGCTGCTGGAGCAGGTAGACCTCAAGGCCCGCTGGCCTGACAAGTGGGACAGTTGGATCGGGTATTAGTCGCGGTCACGGAAACGGAGTTTCGCCCCTCGGCGGCGCTATTGCCGCCGAGGGGCGGGTTCCTCAGTGCGGGGGCCGGCGCTGGATGTTAGCAAGCAATTGCACTATAATATGAGCAAAGGTCAAACCCATGCCTACTGTATGGTTTCCGCGTCTCCGAGACGCCACGCCAAAGCAACGTAAGAATTGGCGCTTCATCGCAAAGGGTATTGGGATTCATTGGGAAGACGTGGACGAAGATATAGCCGTCTCTACCTTGTTGCGGATGTGAGAATAGACAGTGTATGAAATAGAATACGCTGAAGGCGTCGCCGATGATTTGGCAAGTCTGCGCGCTTACAAACGCAAGAATATCTTGGATAGTATCGAAAAGCAGTTGAAGCACGAGCCAACACGACAAACTCGCAACCGGAAGATTCTTGTCGGCTTGGTTCCGCCGTGGGAACACGCAGAACCTGTTTGGGAACTGCGCGTCGGTGAACATCGGGTTTTCTATGATGTGAATGAGGAAACGGCGGTTGTGACGATTCGCGCCATTCGCCATAAGCCGTCCCACAAAACGACAGAGGAAATACTATGATAACAATCGACCTGAAACAGGCAAGTCTGGATGTCTGTGTCGACGACGCTCAACGTGAACGCATAGTCATCACCCGAAATGGTAAACCTGTTATGCTTATCATTGGTGTCGAAGGGATGGATGAAGAGCAGTTACAGTTGGGGAGCAGCGACAAATTCTGGAGACTGATTACTGACCGGCGAGCGCAGAAAACGCTGAGTCGCGCCGAGTTGGAGCAGCGTATCGAGAGAATCGGTTGACGTGTACGCCATCAAACGGACGATCATCAGGCGGGAGGACCCTTGGCAGCGGCCGACAACAACAGCATCCTGAGAATCAACAACATCGAGGTTCGATACCACGAAGTCATTCTCGTGTTGAAGGGGGTGTCCCTGGACGTATCCCAGGGGAGCGTCACGGCGCTGTTGGGGGCAAACGGCGCCGGCAAGACCACCACCCTCAAGGCGGTATCCGGCCTCCTGAAGCACGAGAACGGCGAGGTCACCGATGGCAGCATTGAGTTCATGGGGGAGCGAATTGACCGCCGGGCGGCTGAAGAGATCGCCGGCATGGGCATCATCCAGGTCATCGAGGGGCGGCGTGTGTTCGAGCACCTGACCATTGAGCAGAACCTCAAGGTGGGAGCGCACCTGCGCGGAAACAGCAGCCGGCTCACCCATGGGCTGGAGCGGGTGTACCACTACTTCCCCCGGTTGAAGGAGATTCGCAATCGTGTGGCCGGCTTCGCCAGCGGTGGCGAGCAGCAGATGACCGTCATCGGCCGCGCGCTCATGGCTCAGCCCAGGCTGATGCTGCTGGACGAGCCGTCTATGGGCCTGGCGCCCCTGCTCATCAAGGAGATCTTCGAAATCATTATGCAGCTTAACCAGGAGGAGGGCATCTCCATCCTGCTGGTGGAGCAGAACGCGAAGCTGGCTCTCACCGTCGCACCCTACGCCTATGTCCTGGAAAATGGCCGGGTCGTGATGGACGGGCCGGCCGCCATGCTGAAGGACAACCCAGACATCAAGGAGTTCTACCTGGGGCTGACCGACCTGGGACAGCGCAAGAGCTTCCGCCAGATAAAGCACTACAAGCGAAGGAAGCGGTGGCTCAGTTAGGGAAACTCTGGGTGCTAGTGAGTTTCTCAGCAGAGAGGACGTGAAACGTTATGCTTAGCGGATGACGCCCTGCTAAACACCGACAGTCACTGACGGTCTTCACGTTTCACGTTTTACGTTTCACGCCAGGCATGTAGAAGAATCAAGAGAGGTTTATGAGCTATGGCCCTTGATCTCGATGCTTTCTATTCGAGGTTCGATGTCCAGGTACGTGGGATCGTTGCCCATGCCGCTGAGCGCGCGCCGGCCTTCGCAGAGAAGTTGGCAGCCGCCGGCCTCTCCGCAGCCGACATCGCCGGCGCCGCCGATCTGGCGCGCATCCCCGTGACCCGCAAGGATGATCTCCTGGCGATGCAGGCTGGGAATCCGCCGTTTGGTGGACTATTGACCGTCGAGCCAGGCCAACTGCGTCGTATCTTCCAGTCCCCTGGCCCCATCTACGATCCTGAACCCCATGTGGCCGATCACTGGCGCTGGAAAGCGGCGCTGGAGGCCGCCGGCTTTCGACCGGGTGACATCGTGCTCAACGCCTTCGCCTACCACATGACGCCGGCCGGCGCTATGTTCGAAGAGGGTTTGTGGGCCGTCGGGTGTGCGGTGGCGCCGGGGGGAATCGGCAACATGGAGCAGCAGGTGCAGATCATAGATGCCGTGGGCGTCACCGGCTACATCGGCCTGCCGAGCTACCTGAAGGCGCTGCTGGAGAAAGCGGAGGAACTGGGATACGATCCGAAAGCGTGGCCGCTGCGCATCGCCTGGGTGACGGCGGAGCCGCTGCCCCCTTCGCTGCGCGCGCACCTGGAAGGCTACGGCCTGACGGTTCGCCAGGGCTACGGCACGGCCGAAACCGGAAACCTGGGCTTCGAATGCCAGGCGGCGGCCGGCTGGCACCTGCCCGAGGACGCCGTGGTGCAAATCTGTGATCCGAACAGCGGCCAGGTGGTGCCGGCCGGCGACACCGGCGAGGTGGTGGTGACGCTGTTCTGCCGCGAGTACGCCCTCATCCGCTTCGGCACGGGCGATCTGTCCACGCTGAACGTCGAGCAGTGCGAGTGTGGGCGGCCGTCGCCGCGACTGGTCGGCTGGCAGGGGCGCGTGGGGGATGCGGTCAAAGTGCGCGGCATGTTTCTGCACCCGGCTCAGGCGGCCAACGTGCTGAAGCGCTTCCCCGAGGTGACAGCCTACCAGTTCGTCGTCACGCGCGAGGAGCACAAGGACTTCCTCACCCTGCGCGTCGCCGCCGAGTCGGACCAGCCGGCGGACCTGGCAGAGCGTCTGCGAGCCGCGATCCGCGACGGCCTGAAGTTCCGCGCCGACATCGTATTCGACGATGCGCTGCCGGCCGACGCGCCAAAGCTAGTTGACAACCGCACGTGGGATTGAGTTCACACACAGAAGAAGGAGGACATGATGAAGGGTTTGATGATGGACTATCCGCTCACGTTGACACATTTCCTTGAACGCGCGAACCGACTCTACCCCCACAAGGAGATCGTCACCAAAACGCCGTCCGGCATGCACCGCTACACCTACGCCGATTTCTACGAGCGGGTGCAGCGGTTGGCCAACGGGCTGAAGCAACTGGGGGTCAGGCGAGGCGACCGGGTGGCGACCTTCGCCTGGAACAACTACCGCCACCTGGAGCTGTACTTTGCCGTGCCGTGCGCCGGCGCCGTGCTCCACACCCTCAACATTCGCCTGTTCCCCGACCAGATGGCCTACATCATCAATCACGCCGAGGACAAGGTGATCTTCATCGACGACACGCTGCTGCCGGCGCTGGAGCGGGTCAAGGATCAGTTGGGGGGAGTGGAGAACTTCGTGGTGATGAGCGACACCGGGAGTTTCGAGACGGCACTGGCGCCGGCCCTCAACTACGAAACGCTGATCGAAGGCGCGCCGGCCAGCTACGACTTCCCGGTGTTGGATGAAAACGATGCGGCCGGCATGTGCTACACATCGGGAACGACGGGCAATCCCAAGGGCGTTGTGTACTCCCATCGCGCCATCGTGCTGCACTCCCTGGGAGAGAGCCTGGCAGACACCTTCGGAATCATGGAGCGAGATGTGGTCTTGCCCATTGTGCCCATGTTCCACGCCAACGCCTGGGGCCTCCCCTTCGCCGCTACCATGGTGGGGGCCAAGCAGGTCTTCCCCGGCCCGCACATGCAGCCTCGGGACATCGCCGGGCTGATTCAGGAGGAGCGCGTGACCATCACCGCCGGCGTGCCCACCATCTGGATCGGTCTCTACCATCTGTTGCAGCGGGAGCGCTACGACATCTCCAGCCTGCGCACCATGCCGGTCGGCGGCTCGGCCGCGCCGCGCAGCCTGATCGAGGGCTTTGAGAAGGAATTCGGCGTGCCAATCACCCATGCCTGGGGCATGACGGAGATGACGCCGCTGGGGACCGTCTCCAAGCTCAAGAGTCACATGGAGTCATGGCCGGAGGAAGAGCGGTTCGCTGTTCGGGCCAAGCAGGGGATTCCGGCCCCCTTCGTGGACATCCGCGCGGTAGACGAGGCGGGAAACGAGGTTCCGTGGGATGGGAAGAGCTACGGCGAACTTCAGGTGCGCGGTCCCTGGATCGCCAGCAGCTACTACAATGACCCGCGCACGGCGGACGCTTTCCAGGATGGCTGGTTCCGCACCGGCGACGTTGTGACCATTGATCCCGAAGGTTACATGCAGATCGTTGATCGGACCAAGGACCTGGTGAAGAGCGGCGGCGAGTGGATTTCGACCGTCGAGCTGGAGAATGCGATCATGGCGCATCCCAAGGTGATGGAAGCGGCCGTGATTGCGATCAGCCATCCCAGGTGGCAGGAGCGTCCCCTGGCGTGCGTGGTCCCCACCGAGGATGCAAAAGACAGCATCACGAAGGAAGAGATCATCGACGCGCTCCGCGAGCAGGTTGCCAGTTGGTGGCTGCCGGACGACGTGGTGTTCCTGGACAGTCTGCCCAAGACCAGCGTCGGCAAGTTCGATAAGAAGGTGCTGCGGGAGCAGTTCGCGGATTATGTGCTGCCAGATGTGAGGTGAGGGGAAAGAGGAGAAAAGAGAGCCAGATGGAGTTGGTTCGAAAACCTGAATATCTTTCGGCGGATCGGGAGACCATACACGCGCAGCATCGGTTCACGGGGCAGGTGACGGTACACAGGATTGTGGGCGACCATCCACGCCTGAGGGTCTCGTCGGTGTCGTTCGAGGCCGGCGCCCGCACCTTCTGGCACGCACACGGGGGCGAGCAGATCCTATACGTCGTGGACGGCAGAGGGCGGGTGCAGGAATGGGGCCAGCCGGCCCTGGACATTGGCCCCCGCGATATCGTCCACATCGGTGCGGGTGAGAAACACTGGCATGGCGCGACAGCCGATGTACCCCTCACCCACATCGCGATCACGATGGCGGGGGAGGCCGGCCGGCTGGAGATCGACTGGATGGAGGAAGTCTAGAAGCCGGCTCAGACCAGTTTCTGCCGGCGCGGGTCCAGGGCATCGCGCAGCCCATCTCCCAGCAGATAGAGGCCCATCACCAACAGCGTGATGGCCAGCCCTGGAAAGATGCCGTACCACGGCGCTTGAATCAGGTATCCTCGCCCCACGCTTAGCATGGAGCCCCAGGAAGGGGCCGGCAGGGGCGTACCCAGGCCCAAGAAGCTCAGGGCGGCTTCCAGCAGGACTGCGGCCGCGATGGAAACGGTGATCTGGACCAGAATGGTGGAGACCACGTTGGGCAGAATGGTGCGAAAGATGATGCGCGATGACCTGGCCCCCACGGCTCTGGCCGCTTCCACATAGTCTTTTTCCTTTTCCACCAACACGTTGCCCCGCGTCAGGCGTGCGAAGGCCGGTATGTTGACGATAGCGACCGCGAGCGTGGCATTGAATGAGCCGGGTCCCAGTACGGCCAGAATCACGATGGCCAGGAGTATCGCCGGAAATGCCAGCAACGCATCGAAGAAGCGCATCGTCAGCGTGTCGAACCAGCCCTCCGAGTAGCCGGCCACCAACCCGACCGTCACACCAATGGACGTCGCGATGGCGATGGATATCAGCCCGACGCTGAATGAGATCCGAGAACCCATGAGGATGCGGCTCAAAATGTCGCGCCCAAACTCGTCCGCGCCAAAGGGGTAGGACACCGATGGCGGGTGAAAGCGATCAGGAGGGTGCATTTCCAATGCGTCGTAGGGCGCGATTGTTGGCGCCAGGAGTGCCAGGCTGATGAGCGTCACCGTGATAACCAGGCCCACCATCCCTGAGCGGTGGCGCAGCAAAGCCCGGATGGCCAACCAGACAAGGCGTTCTCCGGCTACGGATTGTTCCTCGAACGTCGCTGCCGGCCCCTTCCGACTTCGCAGGTCTCGTCCTTCGGTTGCCAACGGCTTGCTCCTCGTTTCTTGATCCCTACCCGTACCGAATCCGCGGATCGATGAAGCCGTAGGCCAGGTCTGTCAGCAAGTTGATGAGCATGAAGGCGAGCACGATGTACAGCACGTCGGCCTGCAACAGCGAGTAGTCGCGCCAGCCGATGGCCTGTACGGTGAGCCGGCCAACCCCCGGCCAGGCGAAGACGGACTCCACGATGATCGCCCCGCTGAGCAGGTCACCAGTCTGCAACCCCAACACGGTGACGACGGGGATCAGCGCGTTGCGCAGCACATGGCGCACGGTCACCACCCGCTCGCGCAACCCTTTGGCCCGAGCTGTTCGCACGTAATCCTGATCCAGCACATCCAACATGGAGGAACGGAGATACCGGGTTAGCTTGGCAGCTATCCCGAGTCCCAGCGTGAATGCCGGCATCACCAGTGACCGGAGATGTTCCGCCGGCTGCTCACTGAATTCAGGCCGGCCCGAGGGTGGGAGCAGGTGGAATCGAAGACTGAACAGCAGGATCAGCAAGATGGCCAGCCAAAAGCCTGGCACGGCAAAAGACAACGCCGAGAAAAGCGTGCTGACAAAGTCCACGATACTTCCCGGTCGAAGGGCGGACACGATTCCGAGGGGGAAAGAAATCAACACGGCGATCACGGCCGACACGAGCGCCAGCTCCAGCGTGGCCGGCACGCGCAGGGCGATCATCTTGTTCACAGGATAGTTATTGATGAAGGAATAGCCCATATTGCCGGTCAGCACGTTGCGCAGCCATGTCACATACTGAGCCCACAGCGGTTGATCAAGACCGAGCCGGCGCGTGAGGGCTGCCAGTTGCTCATCCGTCGCGTTTGGGCCGGCGATGATCTTGGCGGGATCGCCAGGGATGAGGTGAACAATCAGGAAGACAGCCACTGACACGATGAGCAACGCGGGGATCATCTGCACCAGTCGTCGGAGCGCGTATTTACCCAACTGTGTCAGCCTTTTCTTTGATCAGGCACACGCCCAGCAAAGCTGCGCCTCTTCGAGATCGGGGATTGGATATTGGTGATTGGATATTGGTGATTGTCGTTCTCTCATCTCCAATATCCAATCACCAATATCCAATCCCCTTGGATGCGTCCTCAGCCAGAAAACCCGCAGCGGGATCGGAAACGGTCTCAGGCCGTCACTGGGCCAGCCACGTTTCATTCAGCCAGATCAGGCCGTCCATGTCGGTGCGGAAGCCCTGGACGTTGTCTTTCAGCGCAAAGATTTGCTGCCTCCACCCCAGGGGAATGGTCCACCCTTGCTCCATTAGGATTTGGGCTGCATCGTGGTACAGTGCCTTGCGCTTCTCCTGATCCGTCTCGGTGCTAGACTGGTCGATGATCGCCTTGTACTTGGGGAACCAGTCCTTGTTCTCAGTGATCTGGAAGAAGTTGCGGAAGGGCCGGCAACAGGCGGCGCCGATGAACACACCGCTGGGGTCCACGGTTGCCTCACCGGTGGCATGGGAGACCACGGCGAAGTCGCCGTCGAAGAGTTTCGGCCAGTACTGGGGCAGCTCGGTGGGTAGGATTTCCATCTCGACGCCGATCTTGGCCAGGTCCTGCTGGTACACCTGGGCTGTGTCAAGCGCTACTCCGCCAGTGCCACGGATGGTCATCTCTGTCTTGAAACCATCTGGATAGCCGGCTTCGGTCAACAACTCCTTGGCCTTGTCCAGGTCGAAGGTATAGTAGTTCTCCAGGGCCTTGGGATAGGCCCACGAGGTCGGTCCCCAGGGCAGTGTCGTCATCACTCCCTGGCCGTGGTAGGCCAGCTCCCGCATCTTGTCCCGATCGACGGCGTAGTTCATCGCCTGTCGCACCAGCGTGTTGTCGAACGGTGGGTGGGTGACGTTGAAAATGAATGCGTCGAATGCGAAGCCCGGCTGCTGGCGGATCACGCTGACGTCCGGCGCCTGCTCCAACAGCGTGATATCTGCCAACGGAACTCCCATCAAAAGATCGATGCTCCCGGCCAGCAGGTTGACCATGCGGGACTGCTCGTCGGGGATGGGCTTGACGACGACCTTGTCCAGGTACGGCTCGCCCTCCCGCCAGTAGTCCTCGAATCGGACCAGCGTGAGATGGTCGCCCGGCACCCACTCCTCCAATTTGAACGGCCCTGTGCCGACCGGCGTGGTCTCGATGGTGTCGGCCGCTTCCTGGGGGAAGATGTAGAGGCGGGCGATGCCGTCCAGGGCGGAGTGAGTGATCTCACTGTAGTGGATTTCGACAGTGTAGTCGTCTACCGCGTTCGCGCCGGCGCAGGTCGTGAAACGGTCGGCCAGATGGTGGCCCAAATCCTGGTTACACGCCCGCTCGACGGACCACACGACATCGTCGGCCGTCATCTCGCGGCCATTATGGAACTTGACGCCCTTGCGGAGGTGCAACGTGACCGTCAGGCCATCCCCACTCACCTCGAACGACTCGGCCAGCCATGGTTCGAATTGGCCGTCATCGCTGATGCGGATGGGAGCATCGAAGAGCATGGGTTTGAATTGCATGTTGGTGATGTCGTAGAAGGGGTCGAAACTCACGAAGTCGGGGCCGAGGGAGATGTTCAGCGTACCGCCACGCTGAGGCCCGGCCGGCGGCGGCGCAGTTGTTGGCGTGACCACGACCTGCTTCTCGACAACAACTGTCTCTTTGACGACCTGCGGCTCTCCCGGAGCCGGCGCGGCGCAGGCCATGACGATGGAAAATGTTACGGCGATGGCAACGACCATCAGCAACCACTTGGCACGCATCTTGTTCCTCCTTTTCCTTGTATGGACCGTAGACGGTTGGTGGCGTCGTAGAGTTTGGATGACCGTGTGCTACTTCCTGTTTGCAGGTGTTATCTCTTCGCCGTGTGGACCTCACCTCCTCCGAACTCATCGGCGTGAAGCTCAAAGTACGAAGTAGTCCTTCAAAATATCCAGGTCGAATCCCTGTGGCCAGTAGAAGCCGGTGGCTTTGTCCACCACATAGTTTCCCTGATAGTCGCCGGCGATAATCCGTTCCAGCATCTCGACCAGGGCGTCGATTTCTTCCAGGGTGTTGTAGCATCCGAAGCTGACGCGGACCATGCCGGGCAGGTCGGAGCGGTCGCCAGCCAGGATCCGTCGCTTATAGTCGTCATGTGATGCGTCACTAATTCCCACAAGCTCCAGAACGTATGGGTGAGCGCAGAAGCAGCCATCCCGAACGCCAATTCCGCCTTCGAATCCCAGAATGGCAGCCACCTTGCCATGGTAAATCCCATCCACCTCGAACGCGATGACCCCCAGGCGGTCGTCGAGCCGATCGGGGTCATGGGACCCGTAGACCCTGACGCCGGCCAGGCGATTGAGCCGGCTCAGGACATAGCTGGTCAGCTCCATCTCGTGAGCAGCGATGGCGTCCATCCCCACCTGCGACAGGGTGCGGATACTGGCCGCCAGGGCTACAGCGCCCACAACGTTGGGGCTGCCGGCCTCATCCCGCTCCGGCGGCTCCGTCCAATGCACCTCATCCAGCGTGACGATGCTCACTGTGCCTCCGCCGCGATAATCCGGCGGACCTTCCTGGAAAAACGCCTTCGGCCCAACCAGCGCCCCCGTTCCAAAGGGCGCATACATCTTGTGGGCGGAGAGGGAGACAAAGTCGAGATGCTGTGGCGAGTCAATCGGTCCCATGTTGATCGAACGATGGGGGGCCAGTTGCGCGCAGTCCACCAGAATCCTGGCTCCATGCTCGTGGGCCAGTTCAGCGATGTCGTAGATGGGAGGGATGAAGCCGCTTACGTTGGATGCGCCCGTTACGGCCACCAGTTTCACTCGTCCGTTGAAGCGATCAAGCTTCTGCTGGAGGTTGTCCATGTCCAGCGAGCCATCCGGCCGGATACCCACATACTCGATTTGCGCCTTGGGCCGCCAGGGAAGATCGTTGGAGTGATGTTCCATTACCGTGCTGATGACCACGTCGTCGGGGCGAAGCGCCATGCGATTTGCCAGCTTGTTGATCGCTTCAGTGGTATTTTTGCCAAAGATCACGCAGTGCGTTTGTGGGTCGGCCCCGACAAAACGGGCGACAATCTCGCGTGCCTGTTCGTAGGCCTCTGTGGATAGCAGGGACTTGAAGCCGGCCCCCCGGTGAACGCTGGCATACCAGCCCAGGAACTCGTCAACCTTGTGTTGGACACCACGGAATGTGGGCGTGCTGGCAGCGTTGTCCAGATAGATGTAGGGACGGGTTGAGCCATTCAAGAGAGGGACGGCCTGATCAATGCCAACAATCTCCTGTCGCAGAGCGATGGCCCTGTTCGTGGCGGCAGACGTCCGGTGTGCAGACACAATCATCTCCTCCTGAGACGAAACGGCAACTGACTGAGGATAGAACACGGCCCAGGTTCAAGCGTCGGGTTATGATGTCGATCTTGATGAGCTCGTAGGCTTGCTCCTGATACGCGAATCATGGTCCCGCACTGGCCCACGTTCTGGAGATGTGCCTGGCGTGGCGATCAGTGATGCTTCGCCACGCGCAATGACTGTTCACCGAAGCACGGGGAGACTGTGCGCCAGCGCTCATCCACTGTGCGATACATGATACTCGAATCAGCGGCGTGTGTCAATGTTGGGGTATCTATTCCGAGAATACTCCCCGATGTTGGGCGAGGTCTCCCGACCGCCGCCCCGATGCGGCGGCGGTCTGGAGACCTTGCCGAATGGAGAGAACTACGTATCTACTGGCGTCGCCGGCCCCAAAGCCCAGCCACCAACGCCAGCGGCGCCAGGATCAGGCCGGCGGCGCAAGGGGGAACCGGCGTGCCGGCTGGCGGCCCTGACTGCTGACTGCCGGACT
>JBHHTZ010000012.1:0-19237 GCA_046753605.1 Anaerolineae bacterium | reverse complement strand
CCCCTTATCTTTCGTCCACCTGTTGACGCATTTGCCAGCGGACTTCGCCTTTTCTTGCACGGTTCCAGGGATTCCTCACTCCGCTGGCGCTCCGTTCGGAATGACATCGTGGGCGGTTGTCCGATGGTATGCCTGGCATTTCATCCTGTCCGGCTGACGGGCCGTTACCGAATTGATTCCTCAAAGTTCATAAGCCGTTACTACGAGTCAACTTACTGTTCTGCGAGTTTGAAGACGAACTCATCTCCCTGCACATCTACCAGGATGTTGTCGCCCTCCTCGAATTCGCCCGTCAGGACCTTCATCGCCAGCGGGTCCTGGATATTGCGCTGGATGGTTCGCTTGAGCGGCCGGGCGCCGTAGACCAGATCGAAGCCCAGTTCCGCGAGACGCCGTTTCGCCGCCTCGGTCAACTCCAGGTTCAGCTTTCGTTCCGCCAGCAGGCCCTTCAGACGCCGGGTCTGGATACCGACGATCTCGACCAGGTCATCCATAGTCAGGTTGTGGAAGATGATGATCTCGTCGATGCGGTTCAGGAACTCCGGGCGGAACTGCCGGCCCACCTCCTGCATCACCATCTCCCGCATCTGCGCTTCGTCTCGACCGCCGAATTCTTTGATGTACTGGCTGCCGATGTTGCTGGTCATGATGATGACCGTGTTCTTGAAGTTGACCACGCGGCCGTGGCCGTCGGTCAGCCGGCCATCATCCAACACCTGGAGCAAGGTGTTGAACACCTCGGGGTGCGCCTTCTCGATCTCGTCGAACAGCACCACGGAGTACGGCCGCCGGCGCACGGCCTCGGTGAGCTGTCCGCCCTCCTCGTAGCCGACGTAGCCCGGTGGTGCGCCGATGAGTCGGGCCACGGTGTGGCGCTCCTGATACTCGCTCATGTCGATGCGCACCATAGCATCCTCATCGTCGAACAGGAACTCCGCCAGCGCGCGCGCCAGTTCGGTCTTGCCGACGCCGGTCGGGCCCAGGAACAGGAAGGAGCCGATGGGCCGGTTTGGGTCTTGCAGGCCGGCCCGCGCCCGTCGGACGGCGTTGGACACGGCTTCGATGGCCTCATCCTGACCAACCACGCGCCGATGCAGTCGCTCCTCCATCTTGACCAGCTTCTCGATCTCGCCCTCCATCAGCTTGCTCACGGGAATGCCGGTCCAACTGGAGACCACTTCGGCGATATTCTCTGCATCGACCTCTTCTTTGAGCAGAGCGCCGTGAGCCTGAATCTCCGCCAGATGCTTCTCTTCCTGTGCAAGCCGGTCTCGAAGTTCCAGCATGGTTCCGTAGCGCAACCGGGCCGCCGTCTCCAGGTCAGCGCGCCGTTCGGCTTGCTCGATCTCCAGGCGGGTCTGCTCCATCTGCTCCTTGATCTGGCGGATGCGCTGGATGACCTCTTGCTCAGTTTTCCACTGCGCCTGGAGCGCGCCGGCCTCCTCACGCAGGTCGGCCAATTCCTCCTCCAGGCGCTCCAGGCGCTCCCGCGAAGCCTGGTCGGTCTCTTTCTTCAGCGCCTCCCGCTCGATCTCCAGTTGCATGATGCGCCGGTTGATCTCATCCAGCTCCTCGGGTACGGAGTCGATCTCCATCCGCAGCCGCGAGGCCGCCTCGTCGATCAAGTCGATGGCCTTGTCTGGCAGGAACCGGTCGCTGATATACCGATCGCTGAGCGTCGCAGCCGCGATGACCGCACTGTCAGTGATGCGCACGCCGTGGTGGACTTCATAGCGCTCTTTCAGCCCGCGCAGGATCGAGATGGTGTCTTCGACCGATGGCTCGCCGACGTAGATGGGCTGGAAGCGACGCTCCAGAGCAGCGTCCTTTTCGATGTACTTGCGATATTCGTCCAGCGTGGTGGCGCCGATGGCGTGTAACTCGCCGCGCGCCAGCATGGGCTTCAGCATGTTGCCGGCATCCATAGCCCCTTCGGCCGCGCCGGCCCCGACCAGGGTGTGCATCTCGTCGATGAACAGAATGATCTGCCCCTCGGACTCCTGGATTTCGCGGAGGACAGCCTTCAGCCGCTCCTCGAACTCGCCGCGATATTTGGCGCCGGCCACCAGCGCGCCCAGGTCAAGCTGGACGACACGCTTGCTCTTCAACCCTTCGGGGACATCGCCGCGAATGATGCGCTGAGCAAGCCCCTCGACTATGGCCGTCTTGCCAACGCCCGGATCGCCTATGAGCACCGGGTTGTTCTTGGTGCGCCGGCTCAACACCTGGATCACCCGCCGAATCTCCTCGTCGCGCCCGATGACGGGGTCCAGTTTGCCGCGACGGGCCAGGTCGGTCAGGTCCCGGCCGTATTGCTCCAGGGCTTCGTAGGTCGCCTCGGGGTTTTCGCCCGTGACGCGCTGGCCGCCGCGAATCTGCTGCAGGGCGCTTAGCACGTCATCGGTGGTGACGCCGGCCTGCTTCAGGATTTGGGCCGCCTCGCCACCCTCTTCGATCAGGGCCAGCAGCAGGTGTTCCGTGGATACGAACTCGTCACGGAAGCGCTGGATTTCGTCGTAGGCACGCCGCATGACGCGGTCGAATTCCCGGGATGCCGTGAGTTGCGCGGTGCCGCCGTAGGCCCGGGGCAGCCGGCCCAGTTCCCGCTCCACCTGGTCGTAGACCGGTTTGGGATCAACGCCCACGCGCTGCAAGACCTGCGGCACGACACCGGGCGACTGCTGGAGTAAAGCTGCCAGCAGGTGCAACGGTGTTACTTCACTGTGATTCTGGCGCTCAGCCAGTTGCTGCGCAGCAAAAATCCCCTGCCGCGCTTTTTCTGTCATTCGATGAATATCCATAAGTGCAACCTCACTTCTGTAATGATATGCTGGGGGTCTACGGTGTGAGGCTACCCCGCAGTATGTCTATGACTGCCTCAATAATGTGCCTGAACGGATCTGTCTTCAGCACGCCGACCTCTGCTACCATCAGATTGCGATTAGCGGTGAACAGTTTCCCTGGTCGCGCATAGCTGGTGACGTGCAGTGAACCTGTGGCAAAGCTGTTATCGACAAGCGCAATTGCTTGGGGGTCAGCATATGATTTGCTGGTGATCTGACACAGGATCCAATCATCTCGACCAACGTGTGCGAGGGCGGCAGCAGGCCGCAACTTCGTTTGCGACAAGTCAGAGAACGGAAACGGCACTAGGACCACAGCACCTGTTGCAGGTGAGACCATGCTTCATCCTCCTCAGGTCGGTTCCAGTCTTCAGCCAGTGCTGGTTCACTCAGCAACGCTGTTTCAGAAACGCCATGTGTTGGTTCTTCTTCCAAGATGATCACAAGTGCCCGCCGCGCTGTTGGCACACGGATAGGCTCCAGCAATCGTACATTGCCCCGCTCGTCAATCATGGCTTCAAAGGCTCGAAGCATGGTCCACCTCCCTCTATCGGTGCATTATGTCTATTATACCGGTTCCCCCAACTACCTCATTCCACCAGATCAACCTGGTCCTCTGCAGATAGAACCGCTGTCCCCTCGTTCCCCGCTTCGGCCGCCATGACCTGGCCCCGTTCGCGAACGACAATCGCATTGATGGTACGAATCACGCCGGAGGTCTCTTCAGCAATACCCTCGGCCAGGCCCTTCAGATCTTCGCCGTCTTCGAGAGACTCAGCCGTCACGTCACCACTCAGATAGACCGTGCCGAGGATCGATTTTACCCAGATAGTGCCGCCGGCCTGGCGCAGCCGTTCGTTCGTTGCCATCTCCAACGCGATAGCGTTTTCGATATCCGTATCGGTCAGCAGTTGGTTTTCAACCTCGGTTACGCCGGCTACGCGCCGGGCCAGAGTTCCGGCCATCGCCTTCATCGTCCGGCTACGCACGATACCTGTCAGCGTCACGGCCCCGTTCGCAGTCGCCACATGAATGGGCGAATCTGACGCCCGGATCGGATCGTATCGCTGCAGAGTGTCGTGAATTGCCTGGATCAATGGCTCGTTTTGCTCCGATCTGGACGTCAAAAGCTCTGCCTTTTCTTGAATGGTCGCTGTCATGTCATTGCCTCCCGCTTCTTGGATGCTGGGTATTGGATATTGGATATTGGGTATTGGATATTTCAAGCTCTGAGTATCCAATACCCAATATCCAATACCCAATATCTAATACTGATTCTGTTCCAGACTCTGTCGCAGCCGCTGGATTTCTTCTTCCAACTCAGCCTGCATACGATCCATTTCTCGCTCCATACTGCGCATGTCCTCGCGCATTTGAAGGATGAGATCGACGCCGGCCAGGTTTACACCCACGTCCTCCGTCAGGCGGGTAATCTGGTGCAATCGCTCGACGTCCTGTTGTGAGTAGAGTCGGCGATTACCAGACGACCGCGCCGGCTTGATCAGCCCGATGCTCTCGTAGTGACGCAGTGTCTGGGGATGCAGATTTGTCAGACGCGCTGCCACGCTGATCACGTAGCACGGTTCGTCCAACCGATGTTCCGCCATTGCTGACTCTACCTCCTCACGGTCGCGGCAACTCGCCCACGACGACCGGAATCGAAAGCGGCCGGCCTTCCCGGACGACAGTCACCGCGACCAAATCGCCCACCTGCGTTTCGTTCTCCAGGTACACAGCCAGTTCATCCGCTCGATTCACGCTCTGGCCATTGATAGCCACAACGATGTCGCCCCCGACGCCGTATCTCTGTCCGCCGGCCTCGACGACGCGCCTGGGGCCGCGCACGCCAGCGACGGCTGCCGGGCCACCTGGTGTGACAGATGCCACCAGCAAGCCCTGGCTGACCTGCAACTGAAGGCGCACCGACAAGATCGGATCGATCTCGTAAAACTCCGCTCCGAGCCACGGGTGCGGATAGTACCCTTGCACGATCAAATACGGCACCACCCGCTTCACCGTCGAAACGGGCACCGCGAAACCGATACCGACCGATCCGCCATTCGGCGACCGGATGGCGGTGTTCACCCCGATGACCCGCCCACGCGAATCGAGCAGCGGGCCACCTGAATTGCCGGGGTTGATTGCCGCATCGGTCTGGATGACCTCACCCAGGACTCGGTCATCACCGGTTTTCAGATTTCGTCCGACAGCGCTCACCACACCTGTGGTGAGTGTGCGCTCCAAACCAAAGGGATTGCCAACTGCAATGACCCGCTGTCCGACCCGCAGGCGGTCGGAATCCCCGAGCGTCACGGGCACTAACTGATCCGCCGGCACGGCGACCTGGAGCACGGCCAGATCATTCAGCGTATCCACCCCCACCAGTCGAGCTGGCACACTTGTCCCATTCTGCAGTGCCACCTGGACTGTCTGGGCCTGCTGGATGACGTGGAAATTGGTGACGATGTGCCCCTCCTTGTCAAAGATGAAGCCGGAACCTGTCCCCTCCTGGGGTACAATTCCCTGGATCGGGCTCGCCTGGAGCGCCCGGCTGGTGATATGCACCACCGACGGCGCAGCCTGCTGATACACACGGGTGACAAGCTGCTCTTCCAGATCGATCATCTCCAGCAAGTAATCCACGTCCAGCGTGGCCGGCGACTGGCGCGCCGTCTGAAGCTGCCGGGCTACCGAGCAGCCGGCCAACAGCAAACACGTCAGGCCGAGAAGAACCACTGTAGACCGGCGAATCATTGGCTGTCCGGCCTTTCGCCCAACGTTACCGAGACGATTCTCGACTGCTCTCCACGGACAACGGTCAGTTTCACCGACTGTCCGACCCGCGTTTCCTTTGCAAGATAGTCGAGAAGATCATCAAACGACTTCACCGCGACGCCATCGACCGCGACGACAAGATCACCGCCCGGTTGCAGTGTGCCATCCGACGTTCCGCTGGCCCCCACGATGCCGGCCTCGTCGGCTGGACCGCCGGGGAAAACATAGTTCACGTATGCGCCGGCTGTGGAATTCAGGCCGAGCTCATCGGCCAGCGCAGCGTCCAGTTCGGGCGGGCCGGCGATGCCCAGCCACGGCCGGCCGGCTTGCCGGCCCTCCAGCAGCGCCGGCAGGGACCGGCGCAGCGTGTTCACCGGCACTGCAAACCCAACGCCGGCCGACGTGCCCGTCTCCGAGAAAATCAACGTGTTGATGCCAATCACCCGTCCGTGCGAATCCAGCAATGGACCACCAGAGTTTCCGGGGTTGATGGCTGCGTCGGTCTGAATCAACTTGGGAACCAGATCGCTGCCTTCACTCCGGTTCACTACACGGCCTATTGCGCTGACAATGCCAACCGTCATCGACTGGTCGAACGCAAAAGGATTGCCGATGGCGATGGCCCGCTGGCCAACCTGCAATCTGTCCGAGTTCCCCAGCTCAACCGGTACCAGTACGTCCTTCGGAACGCTTACGCGAATGATCGCCAGATCGATGGCCGGATCGCGGCCTACCAGCTCAGCATTGGCTCGTGTGTCGTCCGCAAAAACGACACGGATACGTTCAGCGATCTCAATCACATGGTTGTTTGTGACGATGTTGCCTTCCTTGTCCAGTACGAAGCCCGAGCCGGCGCCGCTCTGTGGGCCGAAGACGGTGTCCGGGCCGGTTATCTCGACATGCACAACGGCCGGGCTGACCCGCCGGTAAACGTTGACCAGCAGTTGCTCAATCGCATCTGCATCGGTACTGAGAATGGCCGGCACAGGCGTTGCGACTGGCGGCGCCACATCCTGGGCCGGGGCCACTCGTTCCCCGGTCTGTCCCGAACCCGGTCGAGGCGTCAGGCCGAGGGACTGCCGCAAGGTTGGCACGCCTTCCGCCGTCGCCGTCGTCGCTGGCTGTAACGCCTGCTGCGCACCCGGAGCGTTGCCATTGGCCGGCTGGTCGAGGGTCACAACGCTGCAACCGGCCGCTAGCAGCCCGATCAACACCATCCAGATTAGGACAGACCTCATCAGTTTAGTTCCCTCGGCATCTTTGAACCATCTTCCACTGCTTACTGATCACTGTCCGCTACGGTCGTTCCTCCAGCGTCACCGACACGGCGACTTGTTTGCCATCTCGGATAATCGCGAGCGTGACGGTCTCACCGACGAATCCCTCTCTAAACAACAGAGATACGAGCTCGTCGAAACCCCTGGCCGGTTGGCCCTGAAAGTCGGTGATGATATCGCCGCCGACCAATACGTTCGGCCCAAGCTCCGATACTTCCCGGTCGCCTCCACGCAGGCCGGCCTTGTCGGCGGGACTGCCGGGCGTAACGCGCGCAATCAGCACACCCCGTTGAGCGGACGGCAGACCCACGGCCTCTGCCAGATCGGGGTCCAGGTCCATCGCTGAGATGCCGAGCCAGGGATAGGGATAGCGGCCCTCGTTCAGCAGAACCGGCACGACGCGTGTGACTGTGGAGGTGGGGATGCTCAACCCGACGCCGCCGGCCCGCGTGCTACCGGCGACATCGAACACGCGGGTGTCGATGCCCAGCAGGCCGACCACCTGCCCTTCCAGATTGATGAGTGGCCCACCGACACAGCCGGCCAGGATTGCCGCGTCCGTCTGAATCAGGTCCGGGGCTGTGAAAAAGCCGGTGCGAGTGCCGTCGCTGACCGAGATTTCCAGGCTGACGTTGCGGGCTTTGGCGCTGACCACGCCGGCCGTCATCGCCCCACCATGTCCCAGGGGATTGCCGATTGCCAGCACCCGCTGCCCGACTTGCAGGCTATCCGAATCCCCCAGTTCCAGCGGCCTGGCGGTCTTCGGCAAGTGGCTCACAAGCAAAACTGCCAGATCTGTGTTGGGATCAGAGCCTACCAGCGTGGCCGGAGCCTCAGTCCCGTCGGCAAATGTGACCTGAATTGCCTTAGCGCCGCTAACGACCCGATTTGTTGTCAACACGCGCCCTGTTTCATCATACACGAAACCCGATCCGCCGCTGGGATCTGAAATCCACCCACGAAAGCCGGCGAAATCGTGGGCCTGGAACACCCGCTGGCGAGATTCCTCGGCTGCGCTAGCTGATTGCCCGCGGTCCACGTGGATGTGTACCACCGAGGGGTTGCTTGCCTGGAAGAGTTCGATGAATCGGAGTTCTTCGCCATCGAAGGCGGCATCATCGGGCGAGGACGGGGCTATCAGTTGCGTTCCGAGGCGGGCCAGTCGGACCAGTGTTGGTTGTCTTGGCGAAGTTGCCGGCAGGGCGATGCTCACGCGGTTCGCGCCGGCGCTCGGACTGCACGCTACGAGCAACCAAAGGAGCAGCGGCATGAGCCCAAGTCGTGCCCATAACCCCCAGCCGGACCTGAGGAAGGGCCTGTCGAAGGATTGCAGCAAGAGACTACTCCCTCAGCGCTGCCAGTTGACGGAGAAGCTCCTTCTCCTGGTCGGTCAGGTTCTTCGGCAGCTTGATGTTGGCACGAGCGATTAGGTCGCCCCGCTCCTTCGGATTTCGGAGTTTTGGCATGCCCTGGCCGGCCAGTCGAAAGGCCTGGCCGTTCTGCGTCTCCGGCGGCACGGTGAGGATCAGGTCGCCGGTCAACGTCGGCACCCGAACCTCCCCGCCCAGCAGAGCCGTGTAGAGAGGCACTTCCACGTCCACGTACAGGTCGGCGCCCTTCCGCTCGAAGACAGGGTGGGGCTTGACACGCACTTTGAGATACAGGTCGCCCGAGGGGGCGCCGGCGCCGGCCATGCCCTTACCCCGAATGCGAACCTTGGAGCCTGTTTTCACCCCTCGCGGGATCGATGCCTCGATGCGATGGCCGTTCATCTGGAACAGCCGCTTTGTCCCGTGAAACGCCTCTTCAAGGGTGATCTCAACAGGCTGCTCAATGTCCTGGCCTCGATACGACTGGGCGGGCTGATGCCGGCCACCTGCATCCGGCGTCGAGCGTAGGCCGCCCATCCCGCCGAATATCTGCTCGAAGAAATCGGAGAAGCCCCCCAGGCCACCGAAGATACTGTCCAGATCATCGGGGCCGGCGTAGCGAACGTGGACGCGCTGGCCGCCCGGACCGGCGGTCCAACGCTGCCAGTTGAAGTCATCGGGCCGGCCACCCATCCGCTCCCACTGGCGCCAATTGGCGCCGAGTTGATCGTACTTCTTGCGCTTCTCTGGGTCGCCAAGGACCTGATACGCTTCGTTGATGTCCTTGAATCGCTCCTGGGCGTCTGGATCATCCGGATTCACATCCGGGTGGTGTTCTCGGGCCAGCTTACGATACGCTGATTTGATTTCTTTTTGTGCCGCGTTCTTATCGACACCCAAGACTTTGTAGTAGTCTTTATACTGCATCTTCACAACTCGGCAGGAGGTTTCCGGTCCTCCATCTGCTTGGCCACGTGGACACGAGACGGACGAAGGAGATCGCCCTGGTGGGTGTAACCGCGTTGCTCTTCGGCTACGACAGTTTCATCTTCGACGCCACCGGCTGAAACAACGCTGATGGCCTCATGCTTCAGCGCGTCGAATGGCTCCCCAACGGCCTTGATGGCCTCTACCCCCTCCTCCGACAGCAGTTTCTGCAGATGCCGATACGTGAGTTCGACACCGCTGACGATGTCGGCGCCATCGTTGGCCGCGTCCAGAGCGCGCTCCAAGTTGTCGGCAACCTCCAAGAAGCGTCGTAGGAGATCCTGCCGCGCCCGTTTCACACGGTCCTGATAGGATTTCTCAAGCCGTTTGCGGACGTTTTCAAGCTCCGCGACGGCTCGCAGGTACTTGTCGTGGTTTTCGTCTGCCTGACGACGCGCCTCAGCCAGTTCACGCTCAAATTCCTGAACGACGTCCTGGTGGAGCGCCGGCGCAGGTGTTGCCTCTTCTGGCTGTTCAGCAGAGCCAGCCGGCTCGCTATCTGCGCTCCGATCGTTGTCGTTGACCTTCACACGAATTGTTTTCACGTTCTCGCTCATAAGTCGCCGATTATCCCTCCGGGAGGTTGTAGGGGCGATCCCTTGCGGTTGCCCAGGGCGGGTACAAGACCCGCCCCTACAACCCATTTTGAACGCACCCAAATGGGTTTGGGGGCCACCAGTGCCCCCAAACCCGAGTACCCGACTTTCCCAGTGCGGGTCAGCTATGGTTCGCGATACTCACCCTCGACAACGTCTTCATCTTCGCCAGAGGGGGGTGCTCCACCGTCGCCGGATGGCGGCACGCCGGCCGCCTGGTACATTTGCTGACCAAGTTGCTGGGCTGTCTCCTGCAAGTCTTCAATGGCGGCATTGATGCGATTCAGGTTATCGCCCTGGATAGCTTCGCGCACCGCCTCGATCTTGCTTTGGACGCTGTCTTTCAGGTCCTGTGGGGCTTTGTCGTCCTGCTCCTTGAGCATCTTGTCCATCTGGTAAGCCAGGTTGTCGCCCTGATTGCGAGCATCGGCGAGCTTGCGCGCCGCCTCATCCTCATCCCGATGCTCCGCGGCCTCTTTCACCATGTGCTCAATGTCGCTATCTGTCAGGTTGGTAGAGGCCTGGATCGTGATGTTCTGTTCCTTGCCGGTCGCCTTATCCTGGGCGCTGACGTTCAGGATGCCGTTCGCGTCGATGTCAAACGTCACCTCAACCTGCGGAATCCCACGTGGCGCCGGCGGGATGCCGTCAAGCCGGAACTGGCCAAGCAGCATGTTGTCCCTGGCCATGGGCCGTTCGCCCTGGAAGACTTTGATGTCAACGGCCGTCTGACCATCTTCGGCGGTGGAGAAGATCTCACCCTCGCGAGTCGGGATTGTGGTATTGCGCTCAATCAGCTTGGTAAAGACACCGCCCAGGGTTTCGACACCCAGGCTCAGCGGTGTCACATCCAGCAAGACGATGTCCTCGACTTCGCCGCCCAAAACGCCGGCCTGGAGTGCCGCGCCCACGGCAACCACTTCGTCGGGGTTTACGCCCTTGTGTGGCTCCTTGCCGCCGGTGAGGTTGCGTACCATGTCTTGCACCATCGGCATGCGCGTTGCACCACCCACCAGCACGACTTCGTGGATTTCACTAGCCCGGAGGCCCGCATCACTCAGCGCTTGCTTGAACGGCCCCCGCAATCGCTGGACCAAATCCTCGGTCAGTTGCTCAAACCTGGCCCTGGTGAGCTTCTGCTGCAAGTGTTTGGGACCACTGGCGTCGGCCGTGACGAACGGCAGGTTGATTTCGGTCTCGGCGACCTGGCTCAGCTCAACTTTGGCTTTTTCGGCTGCTTCCTTGAGCCGCTGCAATGCCTGTCGGTCATTGCGAAGATCGATCCCCTGGTCCTTCTTGAATTCCTCGGCAACGTAGTCAACGATGCTCTGATCCCAGTCATCACCACCCAGGAAGGTGTCGCCGGCGGTCGACTTCACCTCTACAACGCCCTCACCAACTTCCAGGATCGAAACGTCAAACGTGCCGCCGCCCAGGTCGAACACCAGAATAGTTTCCAGTTCTTGCTTGTCGAGCCCGTAGGCCAGGGAAGCCGCCGTCGGCTCGTTGATGATGCGCAGCACCTCAAGGCCGGCGATCTTGCCGGCGTCCTTGGTCGCCTGCCGTTGGCTGTCGTTGAAGTAGGCCGGGACGGTAATGACTGCTCTCGTGACCGGCTCGCCTAGATAGGACTCTGCATCACGCTTGAGTTTGCCCAGGATCATCGCGCTGATCTCCTGGGGGGTATAGTCCTTGCCCGTTTGGGGAATGTGGACACGAGCGTCGTTGGCCGGTCCCTTAGAGATTTCGTAGGGCAGGATCTCTCGCGCCTTCTTAACCTCTGCATCGCCGTACCGCCGGCCCATCAGCCGTTTGATCGAGAAGACCGTGTTCTGTGGGTTCACAACGGCTTGCCGCTTGGCTGCCTGGCCGACCAGCCGCTCGTTGTTCTTCGTGAATGCTACTACGGAGGGCGTGATACGTCCGCCCTCGGCGTTCGGGATCACCGTCGGCTCGCCGCCCTCCATGACAGCGATAACCGAGTTCGTGGTTCCCAAATCAATGC
Source organism: Anaerolineae bacterium (assembly GCA_046753605.1). Taxonomy (GTDB): domain Bacteria; phylum Chloroflexota; class Anaerolineae; order Epilineales; family JAANWY01; genus JBHHTZ01. The sequence goes on along the minus strand of JBHHTZ010000012.1, from coordinate 7,384 downwards.
CAACAATTTTCGACATGTGGTTGCCTCCTGTAATCAGTGCTCACAAGAATTCTCAGGGCCTGGTTGCCTTCTCTTGTCTCGCCGTAACTACCCAGCCACCCTTGCGAAGGTTACGAATAGCCTTGCCAACGAAGCGATTCTCGGCTTGCGAGGACACTGCCGGCCCAGAATCTGCTCGTGAACCTTCGCAAGGGTTCGTATGCCTGGGTAGTTACATCTCGCCGCGCATTATAGCAGTTGAGTATACCAATGTCAAGTCTTTTTAACAGTTTTGATCAGTCTTCCTAATAGAAATACGTTAGAAATATTGACAGGACGCGTCAACCATGTTATAATGGCAGCGAACACACGCCAGATAAGGAGTATGCACGTTGGCTAACAACAAGAGAGGCGCCACACACATTCCCCGTTACATCATCAGCGTCGCGTCAAAGCTCGTTGGCGCGCCGCCGCACACGCTACGAACATACGAGCGGGCAGACTTGATTGCGCCGTCTCGCACCGAAGGCAACGTTCGTCTATACTCGGATGCCGACATCGACATTCTGCGCCGGATCGTTGAGTTGTCGGAGCAAGGTGTCAACCTGGCCGGCATCAAGATTATCCTCCAGATGGAAGGTCTCATTTCCGGCAACGGGACCGACCGTGAGACGGAGGACGGTTGAGCCAGTTCTGCCAACAGGACAAGAGTGGCACATCTGACCGAAATAGTCAAGCCAGGAAACACAGCTTCGACTACAGCTTTCTGGTCGGGTTGACGTGAAACGAATTTAGGGGTACACTAGGTTTAGACAGCAACCCATTCGCCAGATTGAGGAAGACTGATGTCCAAGGTTGACGGCAGACGCGATCATATTGCGCGACAACTGGTAGCCAAGGGGAAAAGCCAGGGGTATCTGACTTTCGACGATATCCTTGATGCTTTCCCCGAGGCCGAAGAAGATATCGCACAGTTGGAAGATCTGTATGTGCGCCTGCTGGACGCCGGCGTCGACATCCAGGCCAATGGCGAGTTGCTCGAGCGAGAGGCGGCGGCAACCGAGGCCGAGATCACTCACGAAGAGTTCCTGGACGCTATTGAGAGTGACGATACCATCAGCCTCTATCTCAAGGAAGTCAGCCGCATCCCTCTGCTAACGGCCGATGACGAGATTCAACTGGCGAGGACGATGCGCCGTGGAGAGCGAGCCCAGGGGAAGCTGGAACGAGCAAGCGGCGATCCAACTGCCGACGGGCTGCCGGCGCGAGATCGAGTGAGGCTGCACCAGCAGATGGAGGTCGGCGAGGAAGCCCGCAAGAAACTGACTCGGTCCAACTCGCGGCTGGTAATCAGCATGGCGAAGAAGTACGTTGGCCAGGGAGTGCCGTTTCTGGACCTGATCCAGGAAGGCAACATGGGGTTGATGAAGGCCGTCGAGAAATTCGATCACCGACGCGGCCACAAGTTTAGCACCTACGCCACCTGGTGGATCCGACAGTCCATCACACGCGCCATTGCAGACCAGGGGCGGACGATCCGGGTGCCGGTTCACATGAATGATCGGATCCGCCGGCTGTACCGGGTGTCGCGCCGGCTGGAACAGGAACTGGGGCGCGCGCCGAACGTTCTCGAACTGGCGGCCGAGATGGGGCTGTCCCCGGACAAGGTGGAGCGAATCATCGAAATCTCGCAGCGCCCGCTGTCTTTGGAAAAGCCGGTTGGCGAGGAGAAAGACAGCGAACTGGGCGAGTTTATCGAAGCTCAGGACATCCCGAACCCGGACGATGAGGCCACGCTGGAACTGCTCCGTGAGGATATAGAGAAACTGCTAACATCACTAACCCCCCGAGAGGCGCGAGTCCTGGAATTGCGGTATGGCCTGATCGATGGCCACAGCTATACGCTCAAGGAGGTCGGCGAGAAGTTCGGCCTGACCCGCGAGCGGATCAGGCAGATCGAGAATGAGGCGTTGCAGCGCCTGCGCCACCCGCAGCGCAGCCGGAAGCTACGAGATTATCTGAATTGACAGACGCTCAGGAGAGAACTTCACGAGGCTAACGCAACGTCCAACGCCTCGCCCAGGGAGCGGGTGGGGATGAGTTCTACGTCGGGGTGAGCGTCTCCGTGGCGGGGGGAGCGGGGGAGGAGGATGCGTTTGAAGCCCAGCTTGCCGGCCTCGTTGATCCTCTTCTCCACCTGGGTCACACTGCGCAGCTCGCCGCTTAGCCCGATCTCGCCGATGATGGCCAGGTCGGCCGCCACGGGGATGCCCTGCTGGCTCGACGCGATGGCGATGGCAATACTCAGGTCGGCCGCCGGCTCCGCAATCTTGAGACCACCCACCACGTTCACAAACACATCCTGATCCCCTAGCGGCAGGCCTACCCGCTTTGAGAGCACCGCCGTCAGCAGCAACAGCCGGTTGAAGTCCACGCCGTTGGCCGTCCGCCTCGGCGTGCTGAAGCTGGTAGGGCTGGTAAGAGCCTGGACTTCCACCAGCAGCGGGCGCGTGCCTTCCAGCGTCACCGCCACCGTCGAGCCGGGCACCGCCGTCAGGCGCTCGGCCAGGAACGCCTCCGACGGATTGGTGACCTCGACCAGGCCCTGCTGGGTCATCTCGAACACTCCCACCTCGTTGGTCGAGCCGAAGCGATTCTTGACCCCGCGCAACAGCCGATACGAGTGGAAGCGTTCGCCCTCGAGATAGAGCACCGCGTCCACAATATGCTCCAGCACTCGCGGGCCGGCAATGTTGCCCTCCTTGGTCACGTGGCCGACGACGAACACCGGCACTGCCTCGCTTTTGGCCATCCCCATCAGCCGGCTGGCACACTCCCGCACCTGGGTGATGCTGCCGGCGGTTGACTCCAGGTCCTCCGTGTACACCGTCTGAATGGAATCGACGACCATCGCGTGCGGGTTGAGTTGGTAGACATGCTCCATCACCCGATCCAGATTCGTCTCTGCCAGAAGATAGAGATTGTCGGCGGACACCCCCAGCCGGTCGGCGCGCATACGGATCTGCTGGGGCGATTCCTCGCCGGAGACGTAGAGGACGGGCCGGCCATTGGCCGCCATCTGAGCCGACACCTGGAGCAAGAGGGTGGACTTCCCGATGCCGGGATCGCCGCCGATGAGGACCATGGACCCCGGCACAACGCCGCCACCCAACACGCGGCTGAACTCCAACATCGGGACCGGCAACCGCTGGAAGTGATCGGCCGACACGTCGGTGAGGCGCTGAGGGGCGCTGCGCGGGGTGGCCGGCCGCCGGCTGCGCGCGGAGCGTGACGCCTCGGTGACCACCTCCTCCATGGTGTTCCATTCTCCACACGTCGGACACCGCCCGACCCACCTGAGCGTGGCGTGGCCACACTGCTGGCAGACGAACTGAACGCGTTGTTTGGCCATCGGGGCCTTCCTTCCATGTCGAAAAAGAGGAATTTTAGCACAAATATTCTACTCCAATTGACAAGAAATGACAAACTCACGGGGTTACTACTACTCAGTCGCTCCCGCCGGATCTGGCGATCCGGCGGCTGAACTGGGTGATTCAAGGCGATACTGCTACCCTGTGGCCTGGATTTGATAATCCAGGAGTGAAAATGGCAAAAGCTTGACCTGTTTTGGCCGAAGTGGCCGGCTGTAGTATAATAGAACCGCAATGATTCTACCCTTCAGCCGGCTGCAGAACCACATACCTGACGCAAGAGGATGACGATGGTGTTGGATGAGAAGGACCTTGTCCAGATTCGGAACTATGTGATCCGGATTCTGCCGGAGTTGCTGCGCGAAGAGCCCGAGATTGCGACGACGATCGAGGGTATACTTGCTCAACAATTTCCGCGCCGGGATGAATTCGCGCGCCTGCTGGATGAACTGACCTTGCTGCGCCAAGAGACGAGCGGGCGCTTTGGCCAGGTGGACCAGCGCTTTGAGCAAGTGGACCAGCGCTTTGAGCAAGTGGACCAGCGCTTTGATCAGGTGGACCAGCGCTTTGATCAGGTGGATCGTACCCTGCTCGAGGTCAGGCGTGACGTAGTCAAGGTACAGCACGGCCAGGAGATGATCCTGAAGCGAATGGACGGACAAGAAGCATGGCTACGTTTTGTGACCGGCAACCTGGGAGCCGAGAAGGGGCAGACCCTCGAAGACATGTTCGCCGTGGCATTGCGGCACGGTTTGAAGAATCCAGATATTTCACCAGACAAGATTCGCCTGCGCCAGAAATTGGTGGATGTGGAAGGAGAGATCTTCAAGCGAGGCTTTGCCACTGAAGTAGACCTCATCGCCGAGAACGACAGATTGATCGTCTTTGAAGTGAAGGCGACTGCCAAGCCAAGCGAAGTAGACATATTTGCCCTGAAAGTTGAGTTGGAGGCGGCCCAGAACCCGGACAAGCAAGTGAGAGGTGTCTTCATCTCGCTGGCGACCAGCGAAGATGTGCGCCAGCGGTGTGCTGAGCACGGATTGGAGTTAGTTGACTGAGCAGAGCCGGCCCCGCCAGTCGCGGAATCTCCAGTCCCCCTGCGAAGCGAAGTAATTCTCTGCGGTGTTCTTCAATTCATACCAGGAGATACTTCTTTCTCACCTCCTCGTTCTCTCTCAATTCCGTAATGCTCCCCTGGTAACGAATCTGGCCATTGTCAATGATGTAACCACGGTCCCCCAGCCGCAGGGCGGATCGTACATTCTGCTCGGCCAGCAGAACGGTCAGGCCGGTTTCTTTGAGCTTTCTGATCTGCTCCTCCAGGTCGCGGATCAGCAGAGGCGCCAGCCCTTCAGTTGGCTCGTCCAGCAGCAAGAGTTCGGGATTGCCCATCAAAGCCCTGGCAATGGCCAACATTTTCTGCTCACCACCGCTGAGGTGTCCGCCCTTGTGGGACTCTTTCTTGCGTAGAACAGGGAAGAGCTCATATACCCGTTCTCTGTCCCAGTCCATAGCTCCCGCTTTTTCGGCAATCTCCAGATTCTCGCCCACCGTGAGGTCAGCAAAGATCCGTCTGTCGTCGGGGACATAGCCCAGCCCTTTTCGAGCCAGCAGATACGGGGCCGTGCCTGTGATCTCTTCGCCTTTGAACGTGATGTTTCCCCGCTTGGGAGGCGTCAGGCCAATGATGCTTTTCATGGTGGTGGTCTTTCCAGCCCCGTTCCGCCCAAGAAGGCAGACCACCTCGCCCGGCTCAACCCGAAGGGAGACGTCGAAGAGTACGTGGCTCAGGCCGTAGAAGGTGTGGATTCCCTGTACCTCAAGCATCACTCAGTCCCCAGGTATGCCTCCTGCACTTCTTCGTTCTCTCGCACCTCTTCCGGCTTCCCCTGGATCAGGGTCTGGCCCTGGTGCATAACCATGATGCTCTGCGCGACAGAGAATACCACTTCCATGTCGTGCTCACAAAACAGGATGGTGATGCCCCGCGTATCGGCGAGTTGCTGGATCAGTTCCATGGTGGCGAATGTTTCCTCGGGGGACATGCCGGCGGTGGGCTCGTCCAGAATCAGCAGGTTGGGCTCATTGCCCAGCGCCATCGCTATCTCCAGGATCTTCTGGTCACCATGGGAGAGCGAGCCGGCCACGTGTGCCGCGCGATCTGAAAGCCCCAGGCTTTCCAGGATGCCGGTTGTCTCATCCACGCCAAGACTCCGGGCCGGGCGAAGAAGGTTGGAGCTTCTTCTCTGCTGAGACAACACAGCCACCTGCACGTTCTCAAACACAGTCAGGCGGGCGAAAATGTTCACGATCTGAAACGACCTGGCGATACCCCGCGCGCAAATCCGATACGGCGGCAATCCGCTGATCTCTTCCCCCTTGAAGATGATCCGGCCGCTGTCCGGTTTCAGTTGGCCGGCGATCAGGTTAAACAGCGTCGTCTTGCCGGCCCCGTTAGGCCCGATTACGGCCACCAACTCACCGTCGGCGACGTGCAGGTTGGCGCCGTCCACCGCCATAAAGCCGTCGAATGACTTCCGCACGGCTTCCACGTGCAGCATCTACTTACTGACTCCCTCTCAGCGCGTCTCCTGGCCGTGGCTTGAACTTGCCCAGGACATACCCCAAAACCCCCTCCGGCAAGAAGAAAATCAGCAGGATCAGGATAACACCTAAAACCAACGTCCAATAATCTGTATGCCGCCCGACGAAAGTTCGCAACGCCACGGTGATGGCCGCCCCCAGCACCGGTCCCAGGAAAGTGAACCAACCGCCCAGAAGGCACATGACGAAGATCTCAAGGGACAGCACCCAGAACAGGAGGTCCGGGAAAACGGAGCGTTCGAGCACCACGAAAAGGACGCCGGCCACCCCTGCGAAGAAGCTGGCGACCACAATGGCCATCAATTGATGTCGCCTGACGTTGACGCCAATGGCTTCGCAGCGCTGCGGATTGTCCCTGATGGCTTGCAGCGTGGCTCCAAAAGGGGACTTCACAATCAGGTACAGGAATAGCAGGCAGACCGAGAAAACGATGAGAATGAAGTAGTAGGAGTTGCGCAACGGAGACAGAATGGATGGTACAGGGATGCCATGGATCCCATCATCGCCGCCGGTAAACGAGTACCATCGAAACACGATGGCCCAGACCAGCGATCCCAGGGAAATTTGCAGCATGGCGAAGTACAACTGGGTAAGCCGGACACAAAACCAGCCGATGAGCAGCCCGACGATGGCTGCCACAATCGGACCGACAAGAAACCCGACCCAGGCCGGCCACGAGCTCTTGGTCAGCATCAGGGCAACGGCATAAGCCCCCACACCGTAGAAAACCCCGTGGTGAAACTGGTACAGCCCCCCGTAGCCCAGGGCCAGATTCAGGCTCATGGCCAGCAAGGCCGTGACAAAGATCGACGCAAGCACGTAGACGTAGAAGGGGTGCACGAGCGGGGGCAGAATCAGCAATACCACCAGCATCGCCAGGGTTAACCTCAGCCACCTCTGTTCAACAACGCCGGCGAAGACCCCGAAGCGACCGTATTGCGCTCTGGCGGCGGGTTTCGCATCCGACTTGAGCAAAGTTCCTCCTCGTTACCAGACCGACTTGAGCAGCCCCGTAGGCCACAGGAGCAGTATGATCACCACAGCGGCATACGGGAAGACGATGGCAAACTGCGGCCAGAACAAAACTCCAAGGGATTGGGTCACGCCAAAGATGAGGGAACCCACCAGAGCACCCCAAACGTTGCCCAGCCCCCCGATGGTGACGATGAGGAAGGTTTCGATGATAATCGTATTATCCATCCCCAGCGTGATGCTGATGGTAGGAGCGATGAGAGCGCCCCCCAGGCCGGCAAGATAGCAGCCCAACACAAAGGCCCCCGCAAAGACCAGGCTCACATTCGTGCCCAGCACGCCTACCATCTCCCGATCAACGGCTGCCGCCCGCGCTATCTTGCCCACTTTCGTTTTGG
>JBHHTZ010000011.1:0-19977 GCA_046753605.1 Anaerolineae bacterium | reverse complement strand
TTTAGAATGCGACGAATGTCGGGCAGGAAGCCCATGTCGCACATGCGATCGGCTTCGTCCAAGACCAGTACTTCGACGCGAGACAGGTCAATGCTACGGTCGTTGGCCAGATCGAGTAGACGGCCCGGGCAGGCAACGACGATCTCTGCGCCGCGCTGCAAGGCCTTGACCTGGCGATTCTTGCTGACGCCGCCATAGACGGTGACGCTGCGCAATCGAGTGTTCTTGCCTAAATCGACACTCGCCTGGTGGATCTGTTCAGCAAGCTCGCGTGTGGGCGCTACGATGAGGGCCCGCACCCGGCGCAACGGTCCTTTGGTCAGCCGCTGCAAAATGGGCAGGACAAAGGCTGCGGTTTTCCCGGTGCCGGTTTGTGCTGTCCCCAGCACGTCGCGCCCTTTGAGCACGACGGGGATCGCCTGCTGCTGAATCGGGGTCGGTGTGGTGTACCCCAGTGACTTGATGCCCGCGCTGATGCGCGGATCAAAAGAGAAATGTTCGAAATTCAAATTCAGTACTCCTTGACTGTATTTAGCCAAGTCGCACTCTTGGCTCCGTGATAGGTTCAGGTATGGTACCTGTGAATTGGCCCAGACTGGCACAAAAAAACACCGCCCCGATTTCGTGAATCGGAACGGTGCAAAATGCCAAACCGATTGACTTGACCAACGTCAGAGATTATACCAGTGGAGGGTGTTTGTGTCAAATCGGGCAGCCGCGTGTAGCAGGGCTGTTCAGTTCTAACGAGTTTTCAGCACAAAACGCTCCCAGTCCCCGTCTCGGGGGCGGCCTATGCGGCGAAATCTCACCTCTGGGTTAGTTTTTTACCCCAAAACGCCACCGGGACGGAGGCAGCGAGCCTAAAAGAATTAGAACTGAACAGCCCTGGCGCCCAGAAGGAGTGAGGGGTGCTATGAATTGGAAGTTGTGCTGGTAATCCAGGGCGCGCGGCCTAACCAGCGCATGAAGCCGACCCGCTGATCGAGGATTCTACCGTTGCCGGTTCCGGTTAAGTGTCGTGTCTTGAATTGTTGGGTTTCGCGTTAAACCCGCGTGCGGCTTATGCGCCATCCGTTAGCCGGCCCGCGAAGGAAGACAGAATGGCAAAGAAAAAGAAAATCCCAGACAAATATCAAATCTGGATTGATGCTCGAAAACGTTACCATCAACCCCCCAACCGGCTTGTCTTCCCGTGACCCAGCCCGGCGCCTCGACGCCTCAACGGGAGTCGGAGAGGCCCATAGTAGTGAAAGAAGGGGACCCTCTCTCAACTAAGGGCGAAGCTGAGCCAAAAGGCCAAGCGAGGCCAGAGAGGCTCGTGAAGGCCGGCGGCGAGAGCTTCCAGGAGAGCCGGATGCGGGAAATCCGCACGTCCGGCCGCGCAATTTGACATAGAATGACTAACACCATCACTTCATGCCCGTGCGGTCGTCGGCTGAGATGTACCATGCGTTACCCGATCATTTCTTGAAGATTCATCATTCATGGGCATGGGCCTCTGACCCGAATGCCTTTTCGGCGTTCTCTCCTTTGTGCTACAATTGACCTAAGATTCCCAGCCGATAACTCATCTAAAATGGAAACGGACTCCATGGCTACGACGCGCGAACAGACCCAGGAAGACGTTGCACAGCGAATCGAGCGGCTGCGGGACGAGCTTCGCTACCACAGCTATCGCTACCACGTCCTTGACGATCCTGTCATCAGCGATGCTGCCTACGACTCGCTGATACGTGAACTCCAGAAGCTGGAGGCAGAACATCCCGAACTGGTGACGCCCGACTCGCCGACACAGCGTGTGGGAGCGCCGGCCCTGGACCGATTCGAGAAGGTTCAACACCCAGAACCGATGCTGAGCCTGGACAACGCCTTCGACGCCGTAGAGGTGCGCGAGTGGCGCCAGCGCATTGGCCGGCTGCTGCCCGAAGACATCCAACTTGAATACACCGTCGAACCCAAGATTGACGGCCTGGCCGTAGCACTGACCTACGAGAACGGCGTCTATGTCCGAGGCTCGACCCGAGGCGACGGCTACGTTGGAGAGGATGTGACTGTTAATCTGCGGACGATTCGGGCGATTCCGCTGCGGATTCCTGTCCCGCGAGACAGCGGACCAGCGGAGCAGCGGAGCGGAGGGGCGAAGGAGCAAGAAACGGCTCAATCCAGCGCCTCTGCCCCCCTGCACCTCCGCCCCCCTGCATCTCTTGAAGTGCGGGGCGAGGTCTACATGCCGATTGATGCCTTTCACGAGATGAACCGCCGGCAAGAAGAGCGCGGGGAGAAGACATTTGCGAACCCGCGCAACGCGGCCGCCGGCTCCGTCCGTCAGCTCGACTCGTCGGTGACGGCGCGCCGGCCGCTGAGCTTCTGGGCCTACGGCGTGGGACCCGTCGAGGGCATCGAACTCGGCAGCCAGTGGGAGACGTTGAACTATCTGCGACAGCTCGGCTTTCCGGTCAGCTCCGACTGCCGGTTGTTCGACGCCCTGGAAGCGGCTATCGCCTACGCCCAGGACTGGCTCGACCGACGCGATCAGCTCAACTACCAGGCCGATGGCGTCGTCATCAAGGTCAACCGCTTTGAGCTGCAGGAGGAGTTGGGAGCCGTCGGCAAAGCACCGCGCTGGGCCATTGCCTTCAAAGCGCCCAGCGAAGAAGCGGTCACCCGAATCCTTGGCATCGGCGTGAACGTGGGGCGCACCGGCGTGCTGACCCCCTACGCCGTCATGGAGCCGGTCCGGGTCGGCGGTGTGACGGTGACAACCGCGACGCTGCACAACGAGGACTACATCACAGAGCGCGACATCCGCGCGGGTGACACGGTGGTGGTCAAGCGGGCCGGCGACGTGATCCCGCAGGTCCTATATCCGCTGAAGGACCTCCGGACTGGGGGCGAGCCGCCCTTCGAGTTCCCGAAGGCGTGCCCCGCCTGTGGCCAACCGGCAGTTCGACCGGAGGGAGAAGCGGCCTGGTATTGCGTGAACGCCGCCTGTCCGGCACAGCTCATCCGGCGGGTCGAGCACTTCGTTTCGCGTGGCGCTATGGATATCGAGGGGTTTGGTGAAAAGCTAGCCCAGTTGTTCGTCGAAGAAGGGTTGATTCACGACATCGCCGATCTGTATACCCTTGAAGACAAGCGCGAGCAACTGCTGGCGATGGAGGGCTTCGCCGAGAAGCGGGTCCAAAACCTGCTGGATGGCATCGAGGCGTCCAAGGGCCGGCCTCTGGCGCGGCTGATCACTGCCCTGGGGATCCGGCACGTGGGGGGGATCGTGGCCGGCACGCTGGCGCGGCACTTCGATTCCCTGGACGACCTGATGGCCGCCTCGGAAGAGGACCTGGCCCAGATCGAGGGCATTGGCCCGATCATCGCCCGCAGCATCACCGAGTTCTTCAGCCGCGAGCACAACCGGCGGGTGATTGAGAAACTGAAAGCAGCCGGCGTCAACACTCGACGCCAGGAGGAGCCACAGCCCGTGGCCGGCCCACTGGAGGGGCTGACATTCGTCATCACCGGCACGCTCTCACGCTCACGGCGTGAGATGGCGAACCTGATCGAGCAACACGGCGGCCGGGTGACCGGCAGCGTCAGCCGTAACACAAACTATCTGCTCGTCGGCGAGAATCCTGGCGGAACGAAGTATGACACTGCCCAGGCGCTGGGAACCCCGATGATCAGTGAGGCAACGTTGTTGGAGATGATAGAAAGATGAAGCGCTACACCAACTCATGGAACGACTGGCGACGACTGTTGATCGGCACTATTATCGTAGTTGGAATGCTGGCGGCGACGGCGGGTCTTGCGCCGCCGGCCTACGCTGAAGCGTGCGTCTACACGGTCCGCTCTGGAGACACCCTGTCGGGCATTGCGCAACGGTTCAATACGACTGTCCAGCACCTGGCACTACGTAATGAGATCCGGGACGTCAACCTCATCTACGTGGACCAACGCCTGATCATCCCCACCTGCGCCGGCGCGTCTATCGCAGACACGACGATTCGATTCCCACCATTCCTGCGACAGAGTCCGGTCGATCTGGACCCAATCCCCAATGCAAAGGCGCTCAGACCCGGCACAGCCGTAATGGCCCAGAGGTCGGCCGTTCGACTGCTTGTCAGCGGCTTCGGCGCGGTGTTCCAGGGAACGGGCAGCGTCATCGGTCGCAGAGGCGACATGCTCCTGACAGCCTATCACGTTGTCGCCCGCCCGTTGACAGGACAACTCCGAGGGGACGACATCCAGCTTGACCTTCCGCGCAAGGTGCCGGCCGAGCTGATTGCCGCACTTCCAGCGCGCGACCTGGCGCTGCTGCGTTTCAAGCCGGCCTCAGTCGCGCTGCGACCGGCGCCCATCGGTGACTCTAACTCGATGCAGATCGGCGACCCGGTTTATCTGATCGGGTATCCGGCCACGTTGGAAGGCGAGTTGTCGGTGGAGGGGGGTGTCGTGATCGATCTGCTGAATGTCGGCCGAGAGCGGCGGTACATCATCACCGACGCATACGCCGGCCAGGGTTCCAGCGGAGGACTGGCTATCAACCGCAATGGCGAACTGATTGGCATTGTGGATGCGCTGCTCACGGACCCACGCGTGCTGGATTCCCTCGGCTACCCGCAACTCAGCCGAGCTACGGTCATCGTTCCCATCAATCAGGCCGGCACTCTGCTGAATCAATAGGAGTCAGGCGTGCGGTAACGCCCGGATTGCGGTCACGGAAGTACATCTTGACACAGGACGGGCCTGCGTGTATGCTTATTGGTAACGGAGGCGCGCGCATCCATGAAGCAAGGAACGAAGTACTATCCCCTGCACGAATACCTGAACGAGCATTCGGGCCAGGCGGAAGGTATTCAACTGACCTTTGATGAGATAGAGGCGGTGCTTGGCGCACCACTGCCGGCCAGCGCTCGCACGTCGCGCTCGTGGTGGGCGAACTCCAGGGCCTCCAATCGCGTGCAGGCCGCCGCGTGGATGGAGGCCGGCTACCTCGTAGCGTCTGTCGATTTGGACCAGGAGCGCGTGGCCTTTGCGCGCCCGAAACGTCCGTACCGCCTGGCACGGGATCGAACCCAGATGGAATGGAACGCCGAAACGGTCAGAGACCTGCGCCAACACATGGGCCTCACCCAGCAGGAGCTGGCCGGCCAACTCAACATGCGACAGCAGACCATCAGTGAGTGGGAAACCGGCATGTACAAGCCGCGCGGTGGGAGCATAGCCCTGCTAAACCTGGTTGCAGAGCGGGCCGGCTTCTACGAAACCGCAGTGCAGCACGCCGATAGCACCAAAAGTGAACCTTAAAACTTCAGTTCAGGCACTATCATTGCCTTGACAACCACACGGAATCGTGTTATAATATACTTGTGAGCGCAGTGGTACACTGCGCTCATATTTGGACCGCGTTACACGCAATAGTGTTGCTGTTATGATCAAGGAGGGCTGGTATGGGTGCCTATTCACTGAATACATTGGTTCGGAAATGGGGTCGGGGTGAGCTGACCGTGGAGCAAGTGGTGGGGCAAATACTGCTGAATCTGCAAAATCTGCAAGATACCGTGGCCGGCCTGGAGCGCCGCGTCCACCAGTCTTCGGCCGGCCGGCGTGGCGAGGTTGTCGAACCATCGGGCCGGCGTCGCTCGTCGCCGGGAGCGCGCGAGAATGACGAGGAGGAGCGGTCATGACGTGCCCGGTCTGCTGCGGCCCCCTGGACCGCCGGCCTTCCGTCCATTCCATCAGCCGGTCCCGTTATCACCTGATGATTTACGAGTTGCCGCTGTGGCTGTGCCGGCAATGCGGCCAGGCGATGTACACCGAAAGCCAGGTGGATGCGCTGGACGCACTCATTCAGAGTACTGATCGCGACATAGCGGCCTTGATTGAGGCATCTCCCTGATCAGGAGAGCATCCGCTCTCCCTTCCACAATCCACCACATAAGAGCGCCTCTGAATAGAATATGCTCATGATCAGCCGGCACAGCAGCTCAACATCGCCACATCTTTCTCGAAAGTCTGGGCCGCCAGGTGGTACAATTAGAGAACATACAGTTGATGGCCGTACCAACGGGAGGGTTGCATGGACAGCAAAGTCTCCATCACGCTGGATTTTGAGACGAAGGACAAGATCGACACTTACGTGAAGCGAGGTCGGTTCAACAGCGCTCAGGAGCTCGTCGAAACGGCTATTCGGCAATTCCTGTACGAATTGAGACTGGATGATACGGAGTGGCCCCGCAGGACAGGCATATACGAACGGGAGATTGTAGACGAGCTGGGCGAGATTCGTCGCGTGCAGCAGAGCCGGCCAGGCGATGATCCTGGGCTTCAACGGTAGCAACGCTTCACCACTTGCTCACGCTCTACGGGTTCGTCAAGAAACAAGTTCCCGCTTTTGCGCCGACGTCCAGTAGAGTCACGTGAGCATCCTGAGTAGCTGCGAACGGAGTGAAGCAGCGTATCGAAGGGTGCGGCCCATGCCACAGCACGGTGCCAGGCAGCACGCCGCACCCTTCGATACGGCCTCCACTGCGTGTCGGCCTACTCAGAATGCTCATCCCGAGCCTGACGAGGGGCTAGACTTGACTTCAGGCAGAACAGGAAGTTATTCCTTGACGAACACTAAGGCGCTGCCCCCTCCCCCAGCACCTTCGCGCTAAACTGCACGGTCTTCGACCCGGACTGAAAATCACGGGCCCTCAGCTCGATCGTGCGCGGACTGTTGGGGCAGTTCGTCAACAGACGACCCCGGAACCCGCCTGAAAGATCGACAGCCACCGTGAGTCCCCCCGATGAATCGAAGCCAGAGAAGTACACCAACCCGAATGACGTGGTCCAACGCGTCTCCCCTGAGCCGTTGGGGAAGCTTATCGTTACCGGGACGTCCCCCAAGGGCGTATCGACGCCATTCTTGAAGAAGCGGTCACACCGGTAGTCCAGAAACACCCGCGCTATCAGGTTGGATCGCCCCGGCGGGGGTGGCGGAGGTGTTGGGGTTGTGGTAGCTGTTGGTGTCGAGGTCGGGGTCGGCGTAACAGCCGTGCAGCCATACTGCGCAGCCAGCAGCATCACATCCAGGATATTGACCTTCTGGTCGGGCATGAAGTCGTACTGCAGGCAGCCCGCACTCTGACTCTTCCAGCAGCCGGCCACGAGCTGTATGTCGGACATGTCCACCCGCGCATCCCCCGTCAGGTCGTGGCATTCGGCCGGCACGACTGTCGGGACGGTCGTGGGCGTAGGCGTGGACGTGCCGGTGGGCGTGGGGGTGGCAGTCTGCGTCGGCGTGCTGGTGGATGTGTCGGTCGACGTGGCTGTGCCTGCCGGGAGCACAGTGCCGGTAGGTGTTGGGGTGGCGGTGTCTGCACCTGGTGACGTGCTTGTAGCGGTCGCTGTCCGGGTGGGCGTCGCTGTGGCCGTTGGAGTGCTGCTCGGCGTGTGGGTCGATGTGGCGGTGGCAGTGGCTGTCTGTGTGGGGGTTGCCGGCGGCGCACCTGCCGTGTCGATCGTGACCCGAATCATGTTGAACCCCACCAGGTCCGGGTTTCCCCAAAACTCACTGTGGGTGCAGAATCCGTCCACACATGGAGGTGGACCGAACACAAGATTGGCGTCGTGAAACAGGTTCGCCCGGTCTTTCACAGCTTGTGGGGCATCCAGGTTAGAATCTGTTGCGACAGAAGGGGCGGGATCCGTATCCGTCCCGGCTTCCCACTTCACGGTCGCCATGAAGCTGGTAGGCTGGTCGATAATCAACGGCGGGTCCAGGGGTATCGAGTGCCACACATCGAAGCCGGCCAGCGTTTGGGGCGCAGATTCGGCCAGGATGTCGCCCGGCACGCCGTCTTGCACGGCGTAGATTTGCACGCGCACCTGCGCTGAGTCCGAGATGTGGTCCGCACCGCGCGGGCGGTGGAAGCCGAACTCAACCGACTGGATGGTGATTGGAAAGAGCGCAGGATCGGGGGAGAAGACAGCGCCGTCGATGTCACCCTTGATGCGACCGACGAACGAGCCCTGGTAGAAATCGCCGTTGTCGTTCTTGAGTTGCACAGGGCCGGCTGACGCGAAAGTGCCGACGAGAATCAGTATGATCGCGACCGCGGCGATAGTGGGAACAACACCCTTGGCATGTGCCATGTCACACAGTCCTCAAGACTCTGGTGCTCTATCAACCTGCTTCGAGGGGATTGCAGTGGCGACTTGGCCGTCCGCCGGCCATGGCTGGAGTCCAGGCTGTCCGAAACATCGGTTGGCGCAGAGCATACGCCCCCCGTGTCTGCCGATATTATAGCACAACCTGTCGGGTCAGACGAATCTTGCGTTACAAGCACAACCTGGCGAACACGCAAAGCGGCGGAGAAGCAAGGTCCTGCTTCTCCGCCGCAGTGTGTTGCGCTTTGCGTAGGTCACACAACTTGCCAAGCTGTGCGCCGACGACGAGACTACGGGCCGGCCGATTCGCCGATGACGTCTGCGCTGAACTGCACAAACTTGTACCCGAACTGGAAGTCCCCAGGGGCCAGATCGACAGTGGCCGGGCTGCTGGGACAACTATCCAGTGAGTAGCCGCCGTAGCCTCTGGGCAGCGCGGCGCTCACCGTGACCCCACCCGATGCGTCGAAGCCGGAGAAAGCCACCAAGCCGAACGGCCGGGTCTGGCGGGTCACGCTCGATCCATCGGGGAAGCTCAGCGTGACGGACACGTCGCTCATTGGAACATCCAGACCATTCTGGAAGAAGCCGTCACACCGAGAGTCGATGTACACCCGCGCCGTCAGGCTGTCGGTTCCTGACGGTGGCTCGGTCGGGACCTGGGTAAAGACGAGCCGGCCCTCGACCTGCGGTGAGATGGTACCCATGGCCGTGACGTAGTCAATCACCGAGTCGCGCACGTAGTACTGCGTGTCGGCAGTCATCTGGTCCAGCGGCCACAGTGTTGCGCCGTCGTCGTTGAAGTTGCACGAGCCGGCCGCCACGTAGTTGACGGTAGACACGTTGTAGTAGGTGTCCGCGTCGTTGAAGTCCACCGTCGTGCCGTTGAAAGACAGCCCCGCAACGTTATTACCGTCAGGCTCGTTGGGATACGTATCCCGATACGTAATCACGCCGCCCGAGTTGATGTCCAGCATACACGTGGTGTAGTGCGAGTAGCCGCCATACGGAGGATCAGCATCAGCCTGGTACTTGTAGTTCCAGTAGTTGCGGTACGCGCGCTCAAGCACGTTCTTGATCTGCGGGCCGTTCATGCGCATCACGACCAGCGAGTTCTCGTACTTCATCAGCGTGTACATGTCATCCACGGTCAGCGTGACGGGGTTGGACTCCGAGGCATCCGCTGCTATGCTCTTGTTGGTCATAGCGCCGGAGAGGTGGAAGTCCACGTCGATGCCGTTCTGAGTCAGCTCATACACCGCAGAATCCGCCTGCAGGTTGGCGCTGGTGGTCTCCTGGGTATAGGCTTCCGCTCCGTCGACCGGGGCAGTGGTTTGACCAATCTCTGTGCTGGTGTAGGCCTCCAACTCGGCCTCGAACGGAGCCAGATAAGCCTCCATGTCAGCATCTGTGTCGGCATCCCCGGCCGGCAGCAGATACCCTTCCCGCAGCACAACCTGGTAGCCATCGGTGATGTTGCCGGTGAAGCCGATGTTGATCTTCCCCAGGTTTGCCGCGTGCGATCCCGTTTGGGCGACCAACGTCCCGCTCGGGTTGGCATCGGAAGTGATCATGACCGCCGGGTTGAGCGTGGTGTGACTGTGCCCGCCGATGATCACGTCTATGCCTGGCACCTGCTCGGCCATCGTCTTGTCCTTGTCGGTGCTGCCCTTATACACATCGTAACCGATGTGGTTCAGAGCGATCAGCAGGTCCGGGTCTTCGTCCGACTGGATCTGCGGCACCAGCGCCTGCGCTGTGGAAACGGCCGGATAGAAGGTCAGGCCCTCTATGTTGCTAGGCAGCTCATAAAGCGGCACTTCCGGGTTGGTCAGACCGAAGATGGCTACCTTCAGACCGTCCACGTCCTTCGTGATGTAATCTTGCACGTTGTCGTTGATGAAGCCGTAGGAGCCATCGTCGTCCAGGTTGGCGCTTCCCAGGATCGGGAAGTTGAGTTGCCCCAGCATGGTGGCGAAGGTGTCGTTGCCGAAGTTGAACTCGTGGTTGCCCAGGGTCATGGCGTCATAGCCCAACAGGTTCAGCCCGCCGGCGATGGGGTTGGGGGTAGCGTTGCGGAAGTACTGCGCGAAGGCGTTCCCCTGGAAGGTGTCGCCGTCATCCAGCAGCAAGGTGTTGGGGTTCTTGGCCCGCTCGGCCGCGATGTGCGAGGCCAGGTAGGCGAAGCCTTCGGCGGTGCCACGATATGAGGTGGCCGGCCACTCGCCGTGGGTGTCGTTGGTGTGCAGGATGGTGACCACTTTGTCCAGTTGGACGATGCGCCCCTCGACCTCCTGATCAACAGGCCCAACGTTCTCGTTGTACCACTGGATGTACTCGTTGACCCCCTCCTGCATGTCGAAGTAGGTGTCCCAGCGGTTGGCGCCGTCGGCGAAGGTGACCCAGCCGTCCTGACCGCCGGCCAGGAAGTTGTTGGTCACCACGCGGTAGGTCGCGTCGGGGTCTAGCCGCTCGCCATCAACCTGGGCCCCGTACGCACCCCAGACCGTGGGAGCATCGCAACTGCAATCGTTGTACCAGTACCAGGAAGCCCCGGAGGTCTGGAGGATGCCTTTGTACAACGAGGCCGCCTGGTCCAACAGCGTCTGAATCTGGGCGCCCGTCAGGTCCATGAGATAGAGCGTGTTGGCGAAGGGCATGACGTTGAAGGTGTCGCCCCAGGTGAGGGTGAAGGGCAGCGTAGCGCCGACCGGAACCTCGATGTCTGACCGCAGCCCACCCGGGTTAGTGAACGCGATGTCCACTGAGCCGTTCACCTCACCATCGTCGTACTGGTCAGCTTTCCACAGCATCCCGTCTGTCACCAGGTCGCCCATGTTGGATTCGGCATTGTAGTTCCGCACCAGGCTGACGTTGGTGGTGCCCACCGGCTGCTCGATGACGGGCGCCACCTGGTCCGCCCAGTAGGCCACCCGGGCCTCCACGTCCGGGTCCGGTGTGAGGGTGTTGTTGATGGTGATAGGCGCGTAGCTGTCAAGCGTCAGGGATTTGGTGGCGGGGTCGATGGTGATGTCGGCCCGACCGAGCCAGCGACCGAAGTAGCCGGCCTCGATGATGGCCGTGTCGCCGACCATTAGCGGCTCATCCAGGAGCTGGTGTTGGTGTCCACCGATCATTAGATCGACCGGTTTGCCGGCGTCGATCAGCTCTTGTGCGATCGTCTGGAGCCCCTTGTACGGTCCGCTGTCATCCGTCCCCATGTGAGCCAGCACGATGAGGGCGTCGGACTGCGCCATGACCTCGTCGTAGTAGTGAAGGATGGTCTCGGTCAGGTCTTTGAAGACCAGCCCATCGGTCGTGCCCTTCAGGGTCACCTGCGGCGTCTCATCGGTGGTTACGCCGATAATGCCCAGCGTCACCTCGTTGCCCGCCGCGCCGACGGTCATGGTCATATAGGGCGACACCCAGTCGGGGGTATCCCAGTCCGTGCCCTCGATCACGATGTTGGCCGAAACCCAGGGGAAGTTCGACTGCTGGGTACGGCTGATGATCACCGATTGCCCCTTGTCGAAGGCGTGGTTGCCGACGGCGGAGACCTCATAGCCCAGCATGTTGTAGATGTCGATGGTGCTCTCGCCGAGCAGCAACTGGGAGATGGGAGCTGCCCCCAGGTAGACGTCGCCGGCGTCTAGCAGGACGACGTTCTCCTCACCAAGCTCGCTCCTGACGTCGTTGATGACGCCGGCCATGTAGGCCGAGCCTCCGCGGCCTTTGTAGTCGGTCTCCAGGTGACCGTGAAAGTCGTTGGTGTGCAGGATTGTGATGTGGGTCTGAGATGGCAGCAAACTTGTTCCTGCCTGAGCGCCCACGAGCAGGATCAGGAACATCGCAATAGCCAGGACCATTGCCGAGAAAGCTAGATGTTTCTTTCGCATTGTGCTCTCCTCTTCTGTGTAGTACTCATCCATGTATTCATCGCTGATGGTACTTGGGCCATGATCAACACATGCCTTCATCGCTCCAGCTACTAGGCCTGGGCGCTCGCTACCACCCCCTTTCAGTCCGTGGAAACGACTGAAGTCGTTACTACGACCACGAAACATTACCTGAATATCTACGGCTACCCCAACTGCTCGAAGATTGCCTGGCTGATGAGCAAGCCGGCCGGCGTCCCTCCAATTGGGTCGAAGGGTAGGCGCACCGGGATGACGCCGCGTTGACTGGCGCGGTCCACCTCCTGGACCGTAAATCCGTCAGGTGGCGGCGCCAACAGGCTGATTGAGAAGGGTTTGGCCTCCGTCACCGCGTGAATGTCCTGACTGCCCGCGCCTTCCCAAACGATCAGCGAGGTTCCCCGGCGTGTGACGCGCTCCAGAGCAGTATCGAACAAGATGGCCGGCCTCACCTGTGGAAGCCGGCCTCGCCCCGTCTTCTCTGAGACGGCGATAACCATCTCACGCCATTCGTCCAGCATCAGCTCGTCGAATGTATCGAGGTCGGGAATGGCACACCGATCACACGCCATCGGTACGAATTCGACGATGCCCAATTCAGTGCCTCGGCGCACGATCTCGGCGAACCTGTTCGGCGGCACAAGGCCCTGACACAGACTGATCTTTGTTCGGCGCTCGCCGGCAGCGAGCAGCTTGCGCACCACTTGCGCCTCCGCACCGCCGTCACCCACGCTGGCAAGCACGACCTCATGCTCCCAACCCGAGTTGTCGAGCACGATGAGATGATCGCCAGGTCCGAGATCCAGCATCGCCGGCCGCTGCATGAACTCGGGTGAGAATGACACCTTGTTGACATTGATCCAATCAGGGGAAATGAACACTCGGCGCATGGCATTGCCTCAGAGCTTTCGGGCGGCAATCAATGCCACCCAATCCTTGTCTTGCCGGCGCTCCACCACTTGAAGGCCGGCTGATTCGAATGCTTCCACGACGCTATCCGCGTATTCTTCGATGATCCCGCTGGCGATGAGGGCGCCGGCGGGGGGCAGTTGGGCCGTCAGTGCCGGCGTCATCCCGATGATGACGTCAGCAAGAATGTTCACGACAATTCGGTCTACAGAGTGTGGGCTAAGGTCGAGCGTCTCCAGTGTGCCGTTCTGAATCTCAACCCGGTCAGCCACGTGGTTCAACTGAACGTTGTCCCGGGCAACCTGCACAGCGACTCGATCAAGATCAACACCGATGACTTGTTTGGCGCCCAGTTTCGCCGAGGCGATGGCCAGAATGCCAGAGCCTGTGCCCACGTCCAGCACCCGGTCGCCGGCCCCGACCCATCTCTCCAGAGCGAGAAGACACAACCTGGTGGTCGGGTGAAGCCCGGTGCCGAAGGCCATGCCCGGATCCATCCGCACGACAATCTCATCCGCCTGGGGCGTGTACGGCTCCCAAGAAGGGGCTACCACCAGGCGCTGCCCGATGTGCTGGACGGTGTACCCCTTTTTCCAGGCTTCCGCCCAGTCCTCCGCGGCTAACTCACGGATTGCGGGGGCAGGGATTGGGTACAGTTGGGAAAGGTGCCAGAGTGCCTCTTCGATCTGACGCCGGCGCGACTCGCTTTCCGCGCTGCCAGCCGGCAGGTATGTCTTTACGCTCACCGCCGGCTCGCCGGCGTACGGTGAGTAATCCTGGTGGATGAGCGTCTCGAAGGCAGCGCCACCCTCACCGAGGCGGTTGAAGACCTCGGCAATCGCCTCGGCCGCTTCGCCGTCAGTCTGGACGCTAATCTCAAGCCATCGCAATGCAGGTCTCTCAATCAGACCCCGAAGGTATCTTTGAGCCAATCCATGAAACTGGCGCCGCGATGCGGAATGACTTCTCGGCCCAAGGTCTTGGACAATTCCTGGAGCAACTGCTCTTGTTGCTCGTCCAGGTCCGTCGGTGTTACGACAAACACGCGAACGACCTGATCGCCGCGACCGCCCCGGCGGAGATAGGGAACTCCCTTGCCGCGCAATCGAAAGGTCTGGCCGGTCTGAGTGCCGGGAGGAATCCGAAGTCCCTCCTCTCCATCCAGGGTTGGGACCTGCACTTCATCGCCCAGGGCCGCTTGAGCAACGTTCAACGGCACTTCAAGATAAATGTCATGATCCTGCCGCTCAAAGAACTTGTGCGGCTTCACATGGATGTTGACATACAAGTTGCCCGGAGGACCGCCCCGTTCGCCGGCATCGCCCTCACCGGTCAGGCGGATGCGAGTGCCTTCGTCGACGCCGGCCGGAATCTCGACCGATATGGTCTTGCTGGCATGTATGCGTTGACGTCCACGACACTTGTGACACGGCGTGTGAACAACCTCGCCGGCCCCCTGACAGTTGGGACAGGTGACGACGGTGACGAACGAGCCGAAGAGGCCCGACTGCTGGGCTCGCCGAACTTCGCCGGCGCCGGCACACTGGGGACAGGTGATGGGGCTGGTCCCCGGCTCCGCGCCGGTGCCGCCACACACATCACAAGTCTCCCACCGAGGAATCTCCAGTTCCTTCCCAGTACCAAAAACGGCTTCCTCGAATTCTAGGGTGACTTCCACTCGCAGGTCACGCCCGCGGGCCGGCGCTCGCCGCGCCGCTGTACGGGCTCGCGTCCCAAAACCGAAGAACTCGTTAAACAGATCGTCGATACCGAAGTCGGAGAAGCCACCGACCCCACGACCAAACTGATCCGCGTTGTGCCCGAAACGATCGTACATCGCTCGCTTGTCGTCGTCGGACAGAACCTCGTAGGCTTCCTTCGCCTCCCGAAATCGTTCGGCCGCATCCGGCGCGCCGTTCACGTCGGGATGATATTCTCGGGCTTTGCGACGATAGGCCCGCCGGATGTCGTCTTTGCTTGCATCTCGGCCAATGCCCAACACGTCGTAATAATCTCGTTTTGCTGCCATGATTCTATTCAGTGTACTCCAACATCTCTTACAGGTCAAATGGGCATTCAAATCCGGTTGTAGGGGCGACCCCTTGCGGTCGCCCTGGGCGGGTGCAAGACCCGCCCCTACTTCCTCGTTGAGTTTACGCTACGCCGTAGAGCTCCCGCAACAACCCACTCATCAGATCTGACACGTATCTGACAACAGACACTGCCCGTTCGTAGGGCATACGTACAGGCCCCAGCACGCCGACAGCCCCTCGCGCATCGGCCGCGCCATAGTCTGCGAGGACAAGCCCGTAGTCGCTCATCGCCTCCCAGCGGTCTTCGCCGGCGATGATGATCCGAACGCCTCGGTAGCCCCACGCAACATCGGCCAGGATCTGCCCGAGGAAGTCCCCGCTTTCGAACACCTGCACCACGTCGGTGATACGCTCAGTGTTAGCAAACTCAGGCTGGCTCAGTACGTGCTCGAGGCCGGCATGGATCAGGTGGCCACTGTGGCGACGGTCGAAGTCGGCCATCATCTCCATCACCAGATTTACAACGTGCGACACCAGGGGCAAGCGTGGCAGGCTGGCGTGGGCGATAGCGTGCCGGCCCAGGCCGGCCAGTTGCTCGTTGAGCTGATCAGCCAGGGTGGACAATTCCTCCTGGGACTGAGCCTCCGGCAGACCGAACCGCGCCTGCACCACACTTCCGTCGGCCAGCACCAGCACAAGCAGCACCACTTCATCATAGAGTCCGACCAGCTCCATGTGCTTGAACTGGCTTCGGGGCGGTTTCGGCGCAGTGATGAGGGAGGCAGAACGCGCCACCTGGGCCAGCACCGAGGCCGACAGGCGCATCCAGGCCTCTGGTTCCCAGTCCACTGTCCGCAGCTTTTGGCGAATCATCCGTTTCTCATGTGGCTGCAGGCTGCCGGCCTCCATCAACTGCTCGGTGAAGTAGCGGTAGCCCAGGGTCGTTGGCACTCTGCCGGCCGAGGTGTGCGGATGCGTGAGATAGCCGGAATCCTCCAAAGCAGCCATCTCATTCCGGATGGTAGCCGCACTTACACCCAGGTCGTGTACATCAGCGATGGTAGCTGAGCCGACGGGTGCAGCCGTCGAAATGTACTTGCGAACGATAATCGCCAGGATCTCTTTGCGTCGCTCGGTAAGCTCAGTCATGGTCGGATTCTAGCCCGCGGTTGAAACCGCGCCTATCATGGCGAAGCGTCGTCCTGAGCCTGCGACACCCCGATCATGTCGATGGGTCGAAGGGCTGCCGCGAATTCATTCGCCGGGCGCGGAATAGCTGAGTTGTTACATGCGTATCAGGAATTGTACCAGTAACGAGGTGGCATGTCAAGGATTTTCGTCGTTCACCGAAGGTCTCCTGACCGAGGTGCAGAGGGCTCGGTCAGGAGACCTTCGCCCATAGCTGAGCGAATTTGAGCAATAATGAGAATTGCTGGATCCCACGGGCGGAACCTGCGGTTGTACCCGGACGTCGTAGAGTCAACTCCGTTCCGGTAAACAGTGATCAGTAAACAGTCACCGGTAGCCAGATTCTGATCACTGATCACTGACCACCGTTCACGATCACGATATGCGAATTCTCTTGTACCTGGCCCTGACTTTGACCGTTGCCGGCTGCGTGCCCGCGCTGCCGTCCTCCCCGCCTGCACCATTATCATCCCCAGCGCCCAATGTGCCACGACCGGACGATTTTCGGAAACTTGGACCGGAATTGCGCCGGTATCTCTTGCAGCGTGGCCGGCAGGCCCTGCGACCCCTCGACAAGCGACGTCCTGAGCGTGTCGAAGGGCTCGGGACGCCCCAGGCTCAAGACGAGGCTCTCCGGCTCCCTGAAACCCTCCGCGAGCAACTCCGCCCCATCCCCGTGGTCATCCAGGCCCAGCGTGACATCACCGGGACTCTGGAAGAACTTGGCGTCCGCGTGCGCTCAGTGAATCAGGACGGGGTAGTGGTCATCACGGCCGAGGTGCCGCCGGCAGCGATTCCGCGCCTCCTGGCGCTGCCAGACCTGATGACCATGGAGTTGGCACAGCCTGTGCCGCCGGCAGAGGAGGATGGAGGGTAAAGAGTAGAAATCGGAGATTAGAGATTATGCTTTGTCGCTGGGCGAAACTGCTGGCTCTGGGTGTGCTGTTGGCCGCCATCCTGGTGCCGCCGGCTGGAGCTGATGACGGCGCTCCCTCCGCGCGTCTGGATCCCACCCTGCGCCGGCTGCTCCGCCAGACGGAGGGCAAGCCCCGCGCTCTCGCCGAAGAACGGACGCCGGCCTTCGTGACCACTACGCTGCGGGCCACGCGCAACGTTTCGCAGGATGTGATCGCCCTGGGCGGCCGCGTGAACTCGGCCATCGGCGACGAGCCGGCCATTCTCACCGTCCGCGTGCCCATGGACCGCCTGGCCGACCTGGCTGCCCTTCCGGGGGTCATCGCGGTCTCAGCGTCAGCGCCGCTTTCCACCGCCCTCGACCACAGCGTGGTTGACATCCGGGCCGACGACGTGTGGGCTCTCCACAGCGATGGTCTGCCCATCACCGGTGAAGGGGTGCTCATCGGCGTGGTGGACACCGGCATCGATTGGTCCCACCCCGACTTCAAGGACGCCTGGCACCGGTCGCGGATCGTCGCCATCTGGGATCAGACAGGCTCCGGGTTGCCGCCGGCCGGCTTCGACTACGGCACGGAGTGGCGGCGCTGGCAGATCAACGCCGGCCAGCCCACGGAGATGGACACGGATGGGCACGGTACACACGTGGCCGGCGTGGCCGCTGGGTCCGGCGCCTACTACACCGGTGTGGCGCCCGGTGCGGAGCTGGTTGTCGTGAAGAGCCGGCTTGACACGGCCAGCATCATTGACGCCTGGAACTACATCGTGACCAAAGCTCGGAACATGGGCCGGCCCGTGGTCATCAACAATAGCTTCGGCGCCCACTTCGGCGCTCACGACGGCACCGCCGATTTTGAGCGCGCATTGGACGCTCTTTCGGGTCCCGGCGTGATTTTCACGGCAGCAGCCGGCAACGAGGGGCAGACTGCCATGCACGCATCTGGGCGCGTGCCGTCTGGTGGCACGATCACCCTCCCCGTTTCCTTCGTCGAGGGCTACTCGAGGGCCTTCGCCGACATAAACGTGTGGTACGGGGCGGTGGACAGTTTCTCTGTTTTCGTGACAGCGCCCACCGGCCAGACCTTCGGCCCGGTGGAGAAAGGGAAACTCAGGGTTTTCGGCGCCTCGGATGGCGCCGAGATCACGGTGGATGCCGTTTCAGCGCCGTGGCCGGCCAACGGCGATAACTGGGTGAAGATTCGACTGGATGCGGCCGGCGGGCAGGCGATGTGGGGCGACTGGTCTGTCGCGTCACACGGCGACCGCGTGTTCGATGGTCGGTTCGATGCGTGGCTGTCGTACGGGCCATACGACAAGGTCTTCTTTGGCAACTACGTGACAAAGAGGTGCTGGACGGCCGTGGACGGCATGCGATACTGTGACGTCTACACCGAAGGGAGCGTCTATCCGCACAGCAGCCGGGGACCCACGCGGGATGGCCGGCCACGGCCCGACGTGAGCGCGCCGGGCGTGCGGGTGTTCGCACCCCACTCCACGGGCGCGGCAGTGGAGGGCACGTGGCAGCTTGCGCCTGACAACCGCTATGAAGGCCGGCTGGGAACCAGCATCTCCACTGCCCACCTCACCGGCGTCATCGCACTCATGCTCCAGGTCGATCCGGCGCTGGATCCGGCCACAGTTCGGGGAATTCTCCGCAGCACAGCCCGCCACGACAGCTTCACTGCCGCCGGCTCAGATCGTCAGTGGGGGGCCGGCAAGCTCGACGCCCTGGCGGCTGTGCTCGCCGTTCAGAGACGTGTTATCAACTATCAGTATGTGCCCCTTGTCATCCGCGACTACCGCCGGCAACCACCAACGCCGACGCCGACGATCACCCCGACACGCACCCCGTCAGGCCCGCCTAGACCGACACCAGTGATCAGTAATCAGTGATCAGTGACCAGGATCCGAGCACTGTTTGCTGATTACTGTTTACTGATTACTGATTACTGATCACCGGTTACTGATCACTGGACAGAGACAGCAGCTCATCCCGCTCTTGCGGGGTCAAGAAAGCAGCCTCAACCGCATTCCGCTGCAATTGTCGCAGGTCAGCCTCATCTAGCCCCAGTTCTTCCTGTGCCACACGATACTCGTGGGCCAGGTCGATGCCGCTGATGCTGGGATCATCCGTGTTCAGCGTGACCAGCAGGCCCCGTGCCAGGAAGGCCGGCAAGGGATGAGCCTGGTAGCTGGGGACGGTGCTGGTCTGTACGTTGCTCGTCGGGCAGCTCTCGATGCCGATGCGGTGGTCTGCCAGCAGGTCCATGGTCGCCGGGTCGTCGATAGCGTGCACGGCGTGGCCAATGCGCTCAGCGTGGAGTTCCAGCACCGCCTGGCGGATGCTCTCAGCGCCGGCGGACTCGCCGGCGTGGGCGATGATGTGCAGGCCGGCCTCTTGAGCCTTGCGGAAGTGCTCGACGAAAAGCGCGCCGGGGAAGTTGGCCTCGTCGCCGGCCAGGTCCAGCGCCACGACACCCCGCTCACGATGTTGGATCGCCGCCTCTAACTCTGTCCAGGCCACGTAGGGTCCGTAGGTCCGGGAGATGATGCCGATTAACCTGACACGCACCGGCAGCTTGCCTTTCGCCTCTTCCAGCGCGTCGCACACAGCTTCGGTCACGCCCATGGGATCCAGGCCGTGGGGTTCGGCCATGAAGTAGGGGCTGAACCGAAGTTCGATGTAGTCGATCTCTTCGCTGACCGCGTCCTCCAGATTCTCCCACGCGATACGCCGTACCGCATCGTAGTCCACCATGACGTGGCGCAACAGATCAAACTTGGCGATGAAGGCCATCACGCCGGGCGCCGGCTCTGTCACCTGCACGTGCGGTCGCAGCTCCTCGGGAGTCCAGGCCGGCAAGTCCAGG